>NZ_NFJQ01000003.1 GCF_002159945.1 Cloacibacillus sp. An23
GAGCTTGCCGCGCGCGCGAGGAAAATGTCCGGCCCGACAGACCCCGTAGCGACGACCGACAGAATAATCGGCGTCGTCGAATGGCGCGACGGCACCGTCATCGATGTCGTGAGACAGCTCAAAAAGTAAAAAAGTCCGAAAAAACGAGACAATCAGAACCACCGGCTAAAAAAGTGAAGTGAAGTGAAGCGAGTCTCATAACCTAGACAAATTTAAATAAGCCCTCCAAGTATGACAACGCTTAAAATTGAAGTAATACAAGGAGGGCTTATTCTATGGGCAAAAGAAATACTGAAAAACGAATCTAGGCGATTGATCTTCACAAGCAGGGATTTTCCAGAAAACAGATTGCGGAACAGCTCGGTGTGAGCCTAGATTCAATTAAAACGTGGACGGCTATGTACCCAAACGACCAGAAAGGCCTGCTGGCGGACAGGCCCAATTCGAAGACTTACAGCCGAGAGCAGAAGTTGGATGCTGTGCAGGCACATATCCGAGACGGCAGGACGATAGCAGAAGTAACGGCGTCATACGGCATATCAGATCCATCTATCTTAAAACGATGGTGCCACGAATACCGCGAGACAGGCTGTGTATCATCTTCCCGCCGCGGACGGCCTGCCAGCAAATCACGGGCAGACGACCCCGCCAAGAGGATCCGTGAGCTTGAAATGCAGGTAGATATATTAAAAAAGTATTGGAATTGCAAAGGAGGGGATAACACAGGAGAACAAATACAGAATCATATCAGAACTTACTGGCAAATATCCCGTAACGGCAATGTGCAGATACTTGTCCGTGGCGCGTTCCTCATATTACTACTGGATCGGCAGCAATGACAGTAACGGCGATAAAGACGCGCCGCTGATAGAATCGATCAGAGATGGACAGAGTGTAAGTCATGGCACATATGGATATAGAAGAATGACCATATGGCTCAGCCGGACATACGGAATTACAGTCAACAATAAACGAGTAAGGCGCATTATGAAAAAGGCCTGGCTTCAGTCTGCCGTTAGGAGGAGAAAGAAGAAGTTGGACTGCTATCATAAAAGTTGAGTCCTATAGTGCAAGGACGAAGGGTAAAATGACAACAATAAACAATAAGGAGGACTCGGCATGGCAAAAAAGTATACAGCAGAGGAGCGCTGTGAGGCGCTGAAACTGGCGGGAGAGATCGGTGCAGCATCAGCGGCGAGGAGGCTTGGTATCAACGTGGATACTATGTACAGCTGGCGGACTCGGGAGAAAGAACAGGCCGCCGTACTGGATGCCGCCATAGGAGGCCGGAGCGAAGCCGATCTTGTCAAGGAGAATAAAGAGCTCATGGAGCAGCTGAGGCAGGCGCGGCAGGATGTGGAGATCCTCAAGGAGGCGCTTGGTTTTTTCGCCAAGAGCCGGAGGCCGTAACCCCAAACCGGAAACACTGCTTCATCCGGACACATCTGGGCCGGTGGCCTACGGCAGTAATGTGCCGGGCGCTTGGCGTCAGCGAACAGGGATACTACCGCTCCCTCCGGCGGCCGGAAAAGGGCCGGCATGATAGGCGGCTCTTACAGCAGATATATGAGTGCCTTCGCGAGGATGAAGAGAACGGCGACAACTACGGCGTCAGGCGTATCACCGCCTGGCTCAGGCTGCACCGAGGCTATACCGGCGGCAGCCTGAGGATATACGGCATTTGCCATGAGCACGGCCTGGTCCTACGTCCCAAACGCAGCTCCAAGGGGGTCACGAAAGCCGACAGGCAGGCTGAAAAGTCTGAAAACCTCATCAAACGCGATTTCACGGCCTCAAAACTGAACACAAAGCTTCTGACAGACATCACAGAGATCCCGTGCCGCGGCGGAAAACTCTACCTCGCAGCGGTATTGGACTGCTTCGACGGCAGCATACAAGGCCTTCACATGGACGACAACATGAGGGCCGGGCTATGCGAACAAGCCCTGGAAAACGTCTGCCGCAGCAACGACGTGGCAGGGGCACTCATCCATTCCGACCGTGGCAGCCAATTCACCGGCCATACATTCCGCGCAGCCCTTACGCGTCACAAACTCATCCAGAGCATGAGCGGCGTCGGCCGCTGCTATGACAACGCCAGAATGGAGAGCTTCTTCGCCACGCTGAAAAAAGAGAAACTTTATCGAATTGATACAGCCATGATGGAACGTGAAGAAGTGAAGAGCGTGGTATTCCGCTATATCCATTACTACAACCTGCGCCGCATTTCATCCATCACCGGAGGCCTGCCCCCGCTGGTGTTCAGAGAGCGGTTTATGCGCTCGACCTGCCAGGAAGCAGCGTAGCTATGAACAACAGCAAAAATCCCTTGCATATGTGGACTCAACTGTTATTGACAACTCCAAAGTCCGTTCAGGCGGCAGAGTCGTGAGCATGGCGGTGTTGGTGATATGCGGAGTCAATGAAGAGGGGCGCAGGGAAATACTTGCTGTAGAACCAATGGCGGAAGAGTCGGAAGCGTCGTACACCGAAGTATTCAGGAAGCTGAAAGAACGCGGTATTGGTACGCCCAAGCTGGTCGTCTCAGACGCGCACAGCGGGCTGGTTTCGGCGATACGCCGGGAATTTCCCGGGGCGTCGTGGCAGAGATGCAAAGTACATTTCATGAGAAACATACTGGCTCACGTGCCGCAAAAAGGCAAAGAAACGTTTGCTGCGGAACTCAAAGAAATATGGCAGGCGCCCGACGGCGGGGAAGCGAGAAAAAGGGCTGAAGAATTTATCGCAAAGTATGAGAAGAAATATCCCAACGCGATAAAGTGTCTGGAGGACGGGCTTGAAGATTCCTTGTCCTACTACGCCTTTCCACAGACAGAGGCAAAGAAAATATCGTCGACAAATATGCTGGAACGGCTGAACAGGGAGATACGTAGGAGAACGAGAGTCGTAGGGATATTCCCGAACGAGGGTTCGTACACGAGACTCGTTACGATGCACCTGATAGAGTATTCGGAAGACTGGTCGGTAAACAGAAACGGATATTTCGGTCCAGGTTCGATACAAGCCATGTTGACGCAAGCCGGTGTATGAACGCGAGGCATATTTGTACTGAAAACAGATGTTTTTGCGAACATAGCTTGACACTAGGGGAGTGCCTCGTCCGTCGCCGATAAATATTCTTGGGCTTAACATAGTTTTTGAGTCGCGTATGCAGTATTACTATCTCGGTCTTGTGTTCGTTGCCGTCGTCGCGGCTTTTTTCTACCGCATTACGACGTTAAGGCTGGGCGATAATCTGATCGGCGTGCGCGGGAACGAAGAGCTTGCGGAATCGCTTGGCATTGACACTATGAAAAACAAGGTTTTTGCATTCACTGTCGGCGGCATGCTTGCTGGATTTGCCGGTTCTTTCTATGCGCACTACATTTTGTTTATAAGCCCGGTTACTTTTACTATCACAGAGTCTATCAACATTCTGGTTATGGTAATTTTTGGCGGAATGAGCACGATGCTCGGGCCGATTCTTGGTGCGATGGCTCTGACTGTGTTGCCGGAATTTTTGCGGACGGCAGGAGCGTTGAGGCACGTTATAGCGGATTAACTAAAACAGCAAACATTTATGTATGTCATTTCGGCAATCTTTTGGCTGGAGTCTCCATCCATAACACCGCAGCTGGATAGAACGGAATAGACGTGAAAGGCTGTTGAGTACTGAATGGAGGCTCCGCCTCACTGCGGGGCGATGTGCTTAAAAGAAGTGAATCGGGGATGTCTGTGAAGGGGCAGCTTGGAGAACTGGCGCAGAAATAAACGGCTTCCAATAAAAATTTGACAGATTTTTTCTAGCATAAGAAGCGGGGCGTTTTCACTAAGAAAACGCCCCGCTTCTTACTGTCTTATCCTATTTAGCCTATTTCACGTTTGCGCTTTTCTCCACTATAACCCCTCTGTTCTTCTCGCCGTCCATGTAGGCGGCGAAGTCGCCTTTGTAGACTCTTATGGTGTCGTTGCCCCAGGGGGTCCAGGGAGTGCGTTCGAACCATTTTAGGTTGAAGATGTTGCGGTCTTCGCCGGCGAAGACGGGCATGTAGAGTACGCCGTCCACCTCGAGGTCGGAGAAGAAGTGCGTGCCGTAGGAGAGTTCGGGCATGTAGCCGAGGCGCGGGATGCCGAGTTCGACCATGCCGCGGCAGTTGGTGAGCTCGCTGTACTGCACCGGGACGCCGAGTTCGGGGTTGCTTGAGCCGATGCGTCCGGGCGCTACGAGTATGTACGGCTCGCCGCCGGAGGCCTCGTTCAGCTCGCCTATGAGCCGCGCGGTGCCGTAGAAGTCGCGGCGCTCGAAGTAGAGGTTGTAGTCCACGTAGACGATTTTGTGTATGTCTGGGATCGCTCCGTGCGTGACCATGCGGTCGGCCTGGAGGATTATGCTTTTTTCGTCTATTTCGGGCATTCCCTCCATGTCGGAGGCGTTCGTCCAGAAGGGGCGCGACTGTATGAGGCAGAAGGAGTCTTCGGTCGGCTCGTAGGCGAATTCCATGTCGGCGGGGACGCCCATCTGCGCCTCGAGGAATTTCAGTATTTTTTTCGCGCGGCGGTAGAATATCGGGTATTTGCGCGGGAAGTTCTCGAAGGTGAAGCATATTTTGCTCCCGGGGCCGAGCTGCGCCATGTTCTTCATTATCGAGGTGAAGGCGCCTTCGCCGTCTTCGCGGCTGAAGAGCTGCGCGTAGGCGGAGAAGTCGGGGTGGTATTTGAGTAGCTGCTGCCATTCGTCGTTTATGTCGAGCGTCGTGAGGCTGTTCGGGTGCTGCGCGTCTATGACGTGGAAGTGTTCCTGCGCGATGCCCGATATTTTTTCGGGGGAGAAGCCCTCGGGGCGCAGTATCGGGTTGGTCAGCGAGACGGTGCGCGCGTAGCCGCGTTTCGTGCTCATGGTGCCGAGGCCGAATACCATGCGAACGAGGCCGTCGTCCTGACGCACGCGCGTCGTCCAGCGGCGGAAGTTCTGCGAGTAGCCGACGCCGCCCATGGTGGGGTAGTAGTATCGTCCTCGCCAGCGTCCCGCCATGCGGATGATTATTATCCCCATGTCGTCGCCGCCGAGCTTGTGGCGCTTTCTGTAGTCTTCTGCGGCGGGGAAGAATGTGCGCGAGTATATGCGGCGCACCTCGTCCTCGACGCCGCGCGCGCGCTCCTCGAGCGTGCCGGTGTTGTTGCCTAGGAAGGTGCTGAGGTACTTGCCCGCGAAGGAGTGCTTCACGTCGTCCTCGAGACGGCTGGAGCTCCTTATGACCACAGGGTCGTGCATGTCGGCGAGGAAGTTCCGTATATAGAGCGAAGCTTCCTCTGGCAGCGGCGTGCGCATGAAGGCGCACTCGATTTCGGACGGCTCGCCGCATTTGAGCAGGCTGTCGAGCGACGGCACGTTTTCGAGAAATTTATGAAATATTTCTATGCTAAGGTATATCGAGCGCGGCACTTTGACTCGGTTCATGTCCGGGTCGTCGCTGCCCCGCAGCCTGCGCAGCGCGAAGAGCAGCGACCGCCCCTTGCCTCCGATCGTCCCCTTGCCGCATATCATCGGCGCGAATTCGGGATCGTCGTGGGGCTGCCACGCGAAATATTCTTCCTTTGCCTTTTCGGCAGAGGTCATCGGCATTCACCTTCCCCGTCGGTTCTGTCTATAACAATTCCCGTTTCGGTGTCTCCGTCGAGGAGCACGTCGAAAAGACCCTCGTAGTGCCTTACGGCGGGGTGGGACGTCTTTTTCCATTTATGGCTCTCGAACCATTCCCTGTTGTAAACGTTGTTCTTCGCGCCGTCGAATACCGGCAGGTAGAGTATATTGTCGCAGTCGAGGTCGAGGAAGAAGTGCGTGCCGTAGGAGAGCTCGGGGGCCATGCCCTTCTGCGGTATGCCGAGCTCTACGAGGCAGCCTGAGTTGGACAGTTCGTCGTAGCGCACCGGGACGCCGAGCATCGGGTTCGAGCTTCCCCAGCGTCCGGGGCCGACGAGGATGTAGCGCTCTCCGTCCAGCTCGTCGTTCTCCTCGCCGACGGCGCGGGCCACGTCGGAGAAGTCGGCCTTTTTGCCGTATATCTCCGGGTCTACGTAGATTATGTGTTTCACGCCCTCGAGCCTGCCGTTGGCGACCATGCGGTCTCCGCGCAGAATCGTGCGCTCGAGCGGCACGTCGGGTATCTGTACGCGCCCCTTGTCGTCGTAGACGGAGAGCGGGCGCATCTGGACGAGCGTGAAGCGGTCGTCCGAGGCCTCGTAGGCGAATTCCATGTCCACGGGGAGCTGCAGCTCCTTTTCGAAGAGCGGCAGCAGCTTCCGTATGCGCGCGAAGAGCTTCGGACAGCGGCTCGGCAGCTCCGAGAATGTGAAGACGGGGCGCGGCGCGTTCATGTTGCTGGTGTCTGTGTGTATCCAGTGGAATGAGTTGTCGTCGAACCACTGGAGGTAGGTCTGCGCCATGCGGTGCTTTTTGATGATGTCTTTCACCGTGTAGGCGACGTGTTCGGAGGCGAAGCCCTGCTTCTCGAGGTCCACGTAGTCGTAGTGTTCCTGCGAGTGCGTAACTATCTCGTGCGGCTTCGTCCCCTCCGGGCGCAGATTCGGGTTCGTCAGGTAGAAGGTGCGCGCGTAGGCCCTGTCCACCGTGCGCGTGCCGAGGCCGAAGCATATGCGCACGACGCCGTCGTCCTTCTTTATGCGCGGCGACGGGCGGCGGAAGACCTTCGAGAAGGCCGTGCCGGCAAGCTCGGGATAGAACATCTTGCCGTACTGCCGTCCCGCGATGGGCTGGATCAGCACAGCCATCCGCTCTCCGCCCCATTTGATGCCGTGCTTGCGCTTATATTCGCGCGCGGCGGGGTTGTAGGTGGAGGCGTAGACCTCTTTTATAGCGGCTTCGAGCTGGCCGCGGCGCTGCTCGCGCGAGCCGGAGTTGGACGAGAAGCATGTCGCGTACTTGCCGGCGAAGGAGAGCTTCACGTCGTCTTCGAGCGTCGAGGACGAGCGCACGCAGAGCGGAGCCTGTATCAGGTCGAGAATTTTTTCGAGAGGCTCGTCGAGCGAGTGCGGCAGCTTCGCCTCGGCGCAGGCCTTGTAGATGATGGGGCCGTCCGTGTGCGCGCGCAGGTTTTCGAGCTTTTCCCAGAAGTTGTTGATCTCCATGAACTCGTTGAAAACCGAGGTCGTTATAACGAAGGAATAGTCCGGCAGATGCACGTCGTCCGACAGCCCGTTTTTCTCGAGGACGAAATTAGCGAAGGAAAGGCCCTTCGCCTTTCCGCCGATGCGTCCGTCGCCTATGAGCCAGCCGCGCTCCTCATAATAGGGGTAGGGGTCGAAGCTCTTGTAATACTCGCCGTAATCCATAAAAACACCCTCCTGCCTCCGGGCCTTCGCCGCGGGCCGAATCAAAACATATTTTTTTAATTATATAACTTTTTTAGGCGCTTTGGAGCGGCCTGCCGCGCATGAAGCCCGCCGGGCGCGGCGCGATTTTGTTACAAAACTGTAACAAACGTTTATGCAAAAATTGCACAACTCCGCCCGTTAGCTGTTAGTATTTATGCGGGATATAGTAACCTGACGAACTTACGGGGGAGAACGATATGATAATGAACAACAGAGAGCTGAGCTGGCTCGTTTTCAACGACCGCGTGCTCCAGGAGGCGCAGGACAAGAGCGTGCCGCTCATGCAGAGGCTCCGGTTCCTAGGCATATTTTCAAACAATCAGGACGAATTCATAAAGGTGCGCGTCGCGAAGCTCATCCGCCTCGGACAGCTCCGCGGCCTCAAGCCCTCGCAGCAGGCGAAGCGCCGCGAGGCCGTCGAAGTGCTGCCGCAGCTCTACGCGCGCATGGCTGAGTCGCAGGAGAAATTCGACGCCACATACAACAGCATCCTCGCCGAAATGGCGCAGGCCGGCATCAACGTCGTCAACGAAACGAAGCTCACCGAGGAACAGCAGAAATTCTGCCTCGACTATTACTCCTCGGTCGTCAGCGAGCGCATGGTGCCGTTCCTCGTGCGCAAGACGACGAAGATGCCCTTCCTCAGCGACGGCGCGATATACCTCGGCGTCAAAATGACGGGCGAAACGCCGAAAAGCACGCGCTACGCTATAGTGCAGATACCGGTCAGCAGCGCGTGCCCGCGCTTCGTGGAGCTGCCGCCTTCGGCCCCCGGCCGCCGCGACATAATCTACCTCGACGACATCATACGCCTCTGCCTGCACGAGATATTCTTCATGTTCAAGTACGATTCCATCAGCGCGCACACGCTGAGAGTCGTGCGCGACGCGCAGATAGACATGGACGACGACATCTCGAAGAGCCTGATGGAAAAGATGGAGGAGGGCATAGTCAACCGCAACTACGGCGACCCCGTGCGCATAATTTACGACAAGGAGATGCCGGAGGACCTTCTCTCGCTCATCGTCACCAAACTGACGGCTAAGAAGGGGCACGGCCCTTCGCTCGACCCTGGCCGCCGCTACCACCTCAAGCGCGACCTCATGAAATTCCCGCGCGTCCGCCCCGACCTCGAGGAAAAGCTTCCCGCGCCGCTGCGCCACCCGCTCATCAAGCCGTTCGCGAGCATCCTCGAAGTCGTATCCGGCCGCGACATAATGCTGCACTTCCCGTACCATACATTCAACCACGTCATAGACTTCCTGCGCGAAGCCGCGATAGACCCGAAGGTCGAGAGCATCTTCATCACGCTCTACCGCACCGCGGAGCACTCCAAGGTCATCAACGCGCTCATAGGCGCGGCGAAAAACGGCAAAAACGTCACCGTCGTCATGGAGCTGCTCGCGCGCTTCGACGAGGGGCAGAACATAGAATACGCCGACATCCTCCAGCGCGCCGGCGTGCGCGTCATTGACGGCGTGGCGGGGCTCAAAGTCCACTGCAAGCTCATACTCGTCGAGCGCCGCGAGCGCGGGGGCACGCGCGGCTACGCCTACGTCGGCACAGGCAACTTCAACGAATCGACGGCGAAGATATACTCCGACTTCGGCCTGCTCACCTGCCGCCGCGAAATAGTCGCCGACGCGCGCGGCGTATTCGACTTCATATCCTCGCACAGGCCGCTCGAATGCCGCGAGCTGCTCGTCGCGCCCTACAACATGCGCTCCTCCTTCGAAAAACTAATAGAAGACGAAATAAAGAACGCGAAAAAAGGCAAAGAAGCCTACATCAAGGCGAAATTCAACAGCCTCACCGACGAGGATATGATAAACTTGCTTTACAAGGCCAGCCGCGCCGGGGTAAAAATAAGCCTCATCGTGCGCGGCGCCTGCTGCCTCCAGCCGGGAGTGCCGGGCCAGAGCGAGAATATCCGCGTGATCAGCATCATCGACATCTACCTCGAGCATGCCCGCATGGCGATATTCTGCGCGGGAGGCCGCGAAAAGATATACATAATGAGCGCGGACTGGATGACGAGGAACCTCAGCCGCCGCATAGAGGTCGGCACGCCCGTCTACGACGAGGAGATACGCGGACAGCTCAGAAAAGTCTTCGAGCTCCAGTGGAACGACAACGTAAAAGCCAGAGACATGGAAGTATTCGGGGCCAACAACTACTCTTCGGGAAACGGCGGAAGCGAAAAATGCCGCTCGCAGCTCGCGCTCCACGAATTCTACAAAAAAGCGGCGGAGGAAGAAAAGGAAGAGAGCGCGAAATGAAAAACATGAACACCATCGCGGCGGTAGACATCGGAAGCAACGCCGTAAGATTCCTAATAAGCAATATCGAAGAAGATTCCGACAAAAAATGCCGTAAGGTAGCCTTCCTGCGCGTTCCCGTGCGCCTCGGCGAAGATGCCTTCACCAGCGGCGCCATAAGCCCCGAGCGCCGCTTCAAGCTCTGCGAGGCGATGCAGTCCTTCGAGCATCTGATGAAAGCCTTCGGCGTGCGTGCGTACCGCGCCTGCGCCACCAGCGCCATGCGCGAGGCCTCAAACGGAGCGGAGGTTATAGCCGAAATAAAAGAAAAAAGCGGCATCGACGTCGAGATAATCTCCGGCGAAAAGGAAGCCGAGATAATCTACGCGGCGGCCCAGCCGTTCATAGCTTCGTCCGGAGGCGGCGGAGA
This sequence comes from Cloacibacillus sp. An23, assembly GCF_002159945.1. Taxonomy (NCBI): domain Bacteria; kingdom Thermotogati; phylum Synergistota; class Synergistia; order Synergistales; family Synergistaceae; genus Cloacibacillus; species Cloacibacillus sp. An23. Next base: position 10,081 of record NZ_NFJQ01000003.1, read on the forward strand.
AAAGAACGCGCTCCACGTGGACGTCGGCGGCGGCAGCACCGAGGTCGTCGTCTACGCCGAGGGCCGCGTCGCCGAATCGCACTCCTTCCCGCTCGGCACCGTCCGCCTGCTCAACAAGGCCGTCTCCGGCGAGGAAAAGGACGCCTTCAAGGCCGAATTGCGCGAGATAGGCGGCAAATACTCGATACAGCGCATAATAGCCTCGGGCGGCAACATCAATAAGGCGCAGAAGCTGCTCAACAAGCGCGAGGGCGAGCCGGTAAGCTACATCGAGCTCAAGATGCTCTACGACATGCTCAAAAAAATGACCTTCGAAGAGCGCATCAAAAACTTCAAGCTCAATCCCTACCGCGCCGACGTCATCATCCCGGCGCTCAAAATATTCCTGACGATAAGCAAGCTCTGCGGCGCGCCGAACCTCATAGTCCCGCAGGTCGGCCTCGTAGACGGCATAATAGCCAAGCTTTACGCCGAAAGAGCCTGCCGCTGATCCCAACCCGCTAAAACCGCACAACGCAAGCCGCCGCGCCCAAAACGCGGCGGCTTTTTCGTTGTTTCTCTCTGTTGAGCCCGCTTTACAGCTCCGAGGTGCAGTGCGGGCATCGCGTCGCCTGTTCGGGGATTTCCGTGCAGCAGTAGGGGCAGAGGCGAGGGGCGGGCTTCGGCGGTTCGGGGGTGGGTTTGCGCAGTCTGTTGGCGAATTTCACGACGAGGAATATCGCCCACGCCTGTATGAGAAAGTTTATGACCGTGTTGACGAACACCCCGTAGGCTATTACCGGCAGGTTCTGCGCCTTCGCCTCCGCCAGCGTCGCGGCGGGCGTTCCGGAGAGGTTGATGAAGAGGTTTGAGAAGTCTATGCCGCCTGCGAGCAGCCCTATCGGCGGCATCAGTATATCGTTTACGAGCGACGTCACGATTTTTCCGAAGGCCGCGCCTATTATGACGCCGACCGCCATGTCCATAACGTTGCCGCGTACCGCGAATTCCTTAAATTCTTTGATCCATCCCGTCATGTCGCGCCTGTCTCCCGTCTTTTGGTTTATGTTCGGTTCCCGACGTTATTATAAGGTAAAAAGCCGCGGCGGTCACACGGCGTGCCGCTTTTGCTCCGCGTCCGACGTACGGTGAGACGGAGCGGGCTTCGCCGCGGCGTTTCTCGGCTGACGCGGCGTCCGGCGTCCTCGGATACCGCTGCGCAGCGCCGGTTTTAAGTTAAACGGCGCCGCATGACGGCCCATCGATGCGAAGCATGGGAATGAGCAAATCCATGCCGCCGGCTGTCTTTTATTTTCGCAGCGAGTATATAGGCCGCCGGGCGCGCGGCGCGGAAACGCGGAGCTCCCGGCTTGCGTCGGGAGCTCCGCGTTTCCTTAGGGTCGTATTGGCAGCAACGTTTCACAGATTTTCGCGTCGGGCTGCTTTTTTCCGCTTCGCGCAGCGCTTTGCAGGGCGCCGGCTTCGCCGGCAGCGCGGCGTTTCGCTTGTCTGCGCGCCCGACGCCGCGCTTCGCGCGGCGGGAGGGTCGGTCTCACGTCCTTTCTTTCGGATTTATCGGCGTTACTCGGTTCCTTCTATGGCTAACCCGAAGGCTTGGCCTTTCGGGGAGTTTCTTGCGCGCCCCGGCGGGTATAAAAATTACCTTCACTCGCCCGCCCTTTCTGGGTAAGAGTATAACGTGCGGGTGTGAAGGTATTGTGATAGTTTTATGAGGTTTATGTGGGTGAAATGTGTGTTTTTTGTGGCGCTACTGTCCGTCGTGTATCTCCTCGTAGTAGGTTCCCATGAGCTTTTTCCAGTCTACGTTGTCGTCGAGGAGGTTGGGGCACGTCGCGTCCGGGTAGAACCACTTGCGCCCGAGGCCCATGAGTATCTGCCACCAGTCGTGTACGTCGGGCGTGAGCAGCTCTCCCTCTGGGCCGATGCGGCGCAGCTCGCGGTAGACGAGCGCCACCATCTGGCTTTCGTCCATCGCAGCCGTGGTCTTGGCGTAGAACTCTATCATGTAGAAGTATGAACACGCGCCGAGCTGGTAGAGCAGCTCCGTCCATTTCGGCGAGATTTTCGTCGTTTTCGCCAGAGTCATCTGTTTTTTGCTTCCGGCGCTCTTGTGGTTCACGACAAAGAGTATTTTGTCCGGGTCTATGTGGTGTAGCTCGTCGTATTTCTTTATCAGGGCCTCCGCTATGGGCCTGATTTTGTTTGAGCATATTTCGTAGTCGAATTCCGCCTCTGTTCTCGCGGGCATTTTGTTTTATTCCTCCGTTTTCCGTGGGCTTCCGCAGTCTTTTCCTGCCGCTTTTCATTATACCATTACGGCGCGCCGGGCCGCGAGGAGGCATGGAAAGAGCATAAAAAGAGCGTTATTCTTTTGATTTTAACTGACCTTTAGCGCGCGCGGACTGACGGCGGAGGAGCCGTTAAGTCCCACGCGCGCTGACGGCCTGCGGTGCCGGATACACGCCGGGACGACGCGCATGGTCGGGCGCGGCGCTTTTGCCAGTGCGGCTGACGCCAGTTATAAAACGAGGGACGCACCGTTTTTCTTCGGCGCGTCCCTGTCGTTTTCGGTTTTGTTGATTTTTTCCGGCCTGCGGTTATTTTTTCAGCGAGCGGCCTTTTCTTTCGAAGGCGGGGCGTTCGTAGGCGTCGTAGGCGCTGCGGCGTCTGCCGGCGTAGGGCTCTTCGCTTTCGCTCTCTTCCTCTGCCGGGGCTTCTTCGAGCAGCCACGCGGGGGTGCGGACTTCGGCGTGCGGCGTGAGGTGTTCGCGCTGGGCCGGCGCTGCTTCAGGCTCCGGCGCTTCTGCGGCGCGCGCTCTCTCTTCGTGTCCGCCGCGTTCGGGAGCGGCGTTCTTTGCAGCCGCGCACTTAACGGCCCCGACTTCGTCGAAGCCGGCCGCGACGATTGTGACTTCGACTTCTTCTTCTATCGACGGGTCTTCGGCGCAGCCCCAGATGAAGTGCGCGTCGGGCGATTTCACGTCCTCGATGATGTCGGCCGCGAGCCCGACCTCGTAGAGCGCGAGCTCTTTTCTGTGCGTGATGTTCATAAGCACGCCCTTCGCCCCCTGCATGGAGCATTCCATGAGCGGGCTTTCGAGAGCCATGCGCACGGCCTTTTCCACGCAGTCCTCGCCGCTGGCGGCCCCGACGCCCATGACGGTGCGTCCCGCGCCGCGCATGACTGTGTTGAGGTCGGCGAAGTCCACGTTGACGAGGCCGGGGCGCGTAACGAGGTCTGTGACTCCCTGCACGGCCTGGCGCAGAACTTCATCGGCGAGCGAGAAGGATTCGGTCAGCGGCGTGTTTTTCTGCGCTATCTCGAGCAGCCTGTCGTTCGGCACGACGATGAGCGCGTCCACCTCGGGGAAGAGCTTTTCTATGCCCTCTTCGGCGTAGCGCCGGCGCCGCTTGCCTTCGAACGTGAACGGCTTCGTCACGACGGCGACTGTCAATATCCCCATTTCGCGCGCGGCGCGCGCTATGACCGGCATGGCCCCGGTCCCTGTGCCTCCGCCCATTCCCGCGGTAAGGTACACCATGTCGGCGCCTTTCATGTAGCGACGTATCTCGTCGAGCGATTCCTTCGCGGCGCGCTCGCCGACCTCCGGCATAGCTCCGGCGCCGAGCCCCTTCGTAACGCTTTCGCCGAGGACTATCTTCGACTCGCAGAGCGAGCTTCCGAGCGAGCGCACGTCGGTGTTGACGGCGAGGGTGTCCACGTCCTTCAGGCCGTGGGATATTATATGGTTGAGGGCGTTTCCGCCGCCCCCGCCCACCGCTATGACTTTTATGGCCTTGCGGAATATTTCCTGAGGCGCGGCCTCTTTCGTTTCCGCCATGTCTTCGTCCGACCGCCCGGAACGGGCTGGGCGGCCGATGTACTGTTCGTAATATGCAAATTCCTCTGCCGGCACGGAGCGACACACCTTCTTTGACTGTTGATGTATAATATTCCGTATGTTTTATTATAGCATCGAGAGGTGTTAATTTTATGGCTTCCGGCGGAGGATACGCCAATTTTTTCAGCGGCAACGTGCCGTTTATGATTTTCTTCGCGTTCTTCGCGCTTCTCGCGTGGGACATAACCTCGCCTATGGCTACGTCCATCATCTGGGCCGGGATGCTGTCGTTCGTGGCGTCGCCGCTGAACAGGAGGATTATGAAACTGCTGGGGAACGGACGCTATCCGAGCGCCGCCGCCGGGATAACTCTGACGGCGCTGCTGCTGCTCTGCTTCGTGCCGGTGCTTTGCGCGCTGTCCACGCTCGGCAGCGAGGTCGCGAGCCTCGGCAGGATATTCGCGCAGCTCTTCGTCAAGATACAGCACGTCGCTCACAACGGCGCTGCTATAGAATTCCCGGATTGGATGCCGAAGTGGATAGCCGATAACATCAGAAGCTTTATGGCGGACTCCGACTCGCTGCGCAGCGCCGCGCAGAACGTCGTGCAGTGGGCGACGCGCTTCCTCAGCTCCATATCGGCGCGGCTTATCGAGCAGGGCTCGTCGTTCCTGCTGAACTCGGTCATCACTCTTATGGTCTCTTTCTTCTTTATACGCGACGGCGAAAAGATAGTAAATTACGTCATGAGCGTAACGCCTCTTGAAGACGGCGAGAAGCAGCGTTTTTTCAGCCAAATTTCGGGGATTCTTAACTCCATAATATACGGTATAATTCTCACCGTCGCCGTCCAGGCCGTGCTCGGCGCGGTCGGCTGGTGGTTCGCCGGGCTCGGGAACCCCGTTTTCTTCGGGATGCTGATGTTCTTCTTCGGGATGTTCCCCGCGGGGACGGCGGTCGTCTGGGTGCCCGGGGCGATATATCTCGCCTTCACCGGCGACCTTAAGCACGCGGCTATCCTTTTTGTGTGGGGGGCCGCGATAGTCGGAACGATAGACAACCTGCTGCGCCCCTACCTGATAAGCGCGGGCGGCAGGGGCGGCGTCGAGATATCGACGCTCGTCATAATACTGGGGCTCTTCGGCGGCGTGATGAAGTGGGGATTTCTCGGCGTGTTCGTGGGGCCGTTGCTGCTGGTGCTCTTCATATCGGTCTGCGGCCTTTACAGAAAGCGCTGGCTCGAAAGTGTTGGAGGAAGATGATATTCGATGCTCGCAGAATTCATAGCAACCGCGGCCACCGGGGCTTCGCTCGCGATGGACGCCTTTTCCGTCTCGATCTGCATAGGCCTCTGCCATGACCGCATAAGCGCGAAGAACGTGCTCACCGTCGGCGGGGCCTTCGGCCTGTTCCAGTTCTTCATGCCGCTCGCGGGCGGCGTGATAGCTGGACGCCTTTCCGGATTTTTCAACTCATGGACGCCGTGGCTCGCCGCGGCGCTCATCGTCTGGGTCGCCGTGAATATGATACGCGAGGCCGGCAAGGAGGGCGAGGACTGCTCCATGACGATAACGCTCAAAAGCATGACCGTCCTCTCGTTCGCGACCTCGCTCGACGCGCTCGCCGTCGGCTTCTCGATAGAGAGCACAGGCGGCTCCGCTATGTCGCTCGCCGTGCTCGCCGGGATAATCACCTTCGCGCTCTCCGCGACGGGGACGCTCGTCGGCAAAAAGCTCGGCTCGCGCTTCGGCAGAAAGGCCGAATACGCCGGCGGCGCGGTGCTGCTCGCGATAGCTGCGCGCATAATCTGGCAGTCGCTGTAAAAGAGGCGCGAACTCGGCCGCGCGCCGCTGACGAATCAAACTCCGCGTATCCGCGCGGAGATTTTTTATGCGCGAAGGCCGCGCTTATCCAGGCCGCGGTGCAAATGACGGCGATAACGCGGCGAATTTAGAGGACGACATAACGCGGCCTTCCTGCGGATATTCCGCTAATGACGGAGAAAACTGCGTCCGCCCCTCGCCTTCACGCCTCCCCTTATAACGTTCGGTACGGAAATCCCTCGTGCCGCCGCGTTTCATCGGACGCGGGAAAATTCGTAAAACTCCGGCGCGCCGCCTGCTTATTAGCCCTCTTCCTGAGCGCCCGGCTGCTCCTCCACCGTCATCGCGGCCTCGAAGCGCAGCAGGAACGCCTTCACGTCCAGCCCCCCGCCGAAGCCGACAAGCCTCCCGTTGGAGCCTATGACCCTGTGGCACGGGATGATTATCGCTATCGGGTTACGGTTGTTGGCGAGCCCAACGGCGCGGAAAGCCTTAGGCGAACCGACGGCGCGCGCTATATCCGCGTATGTCGCCGTCCTTCCGTAGGGTATCTTGAGCAGCGCGTCCCAGCAGCGCAGCTGAAACGGCGTCCCCATCGGCGCGAGCGGAATATCGAAGCCGCGCCGGCTCCCGTCGAAATATTCCTCAAGCTGCCTCTTCGCCTCAAGCAGCGTCTGCGTCTCGCGAAAATTCAAATCCTCCGGCGCGGGACGTCCCTTCAGGAAACTCAGCCCGGTCAACCGCCCCCCCTCCTCGGAGAGCAGAAGGTTCCCGACCCCCTCAAAACACAATTTCATGAAATTTCTCACGCCGTCACCCGCATTTGTAAAATAATGTCAAATATTTATTTCTCTTTATTATATCAGCAGGCGCGCAAGTATGTAATACTCCGCTATTTTGGCAATAGCTGATTGACTTCTCTGGAAGATTTGTTAGACTATAGTAGTTTTCTTCGGACGAAAAATTTTTTCGTTATTATATGCGGCTTTCTCCTTTGAAACTGGCGCGGCAGCGTTAGAAATCAAACCAAAAGGAGAATTGTTATAAAAAAACCATTATTATCAGTCATCTGATAAGTTGTGGAAAGACACACGGAGACGGTCTGCGCCCGAGGAGGCGCCGGACGGAACGGCGGAAAGCACTGACAGAATAAAAGAGGTTGTTTGGAATGGGCGGTAAAAAAACAGAGATACTTCGGTTTGAGAGCGGCGACGGGCATGCGATCAACATCCCCGTCGCCGTCGTTGTCGGCGAGACGGGAGGCCCTGACGCGGTAATAACGTCCGGCATCCACGGCGGCGAATACGGCTCGATATTCGCCGCGCTGAAACTCTTCCGCGAGCTTTCGCCTGCGGACGTAAAAGGCAGCGTCAAATTCATCACGGTCTGCGACATGTCGGTGATCGAAGGGCGGCGCACTCACCTCTCGGCGGACGGCGAGAACCTCAACCGCAGCTTCCCCGGACGCGCGGGCGGCGGATACGCCCAGGCGCTCGCGGCGAAAATAATAGACGAGATAAAAGGTGCGGATTATCACATGGACCTGCATTGCTGTCAGCCTCTCTGTTCCTCTGTGCCGCTTTGTACCTACCACCGCGGACGCAGCGGCGCGCTCAACGACGGTTCGCACGAGATCGCCTACTATTACGGCCTGCCGAACATCGTAATAACGGAGAGCGAGGGACGCTGGCAGGACAAAGGCACATGCTACGCGAGCGTCTACGAGAACATCGGGATACCGTCGGCCCTCGTGCAGACCGGCACGCCGTGCGCCAACGACGACGAGAACACTCTGCGCCACATCGCGGGCATGAAGAACGTCCTCCGCCGCTTCGGAACGCTGAAGGGCGCGACGGCCGCGGTAGGCCGCCCGCAGATATACGAAAACATGGAATGGGTCTACGCGAAGAACTCCGGGCTGTACCGCCGCGTCGCGTCCGCCGGCGACAAAGTGCGCCGCGGTCAGATGATAGGTTACGTCATGGACTGCTTCGGCACGCCGGTGGAAAAAATACTCTCTCCGATAAACGGGCGCGTCCTCTTCCAGACGGAGAATTCCTCCGTCGCAAAGCATGGCTTCGTCGCCAGCGTCGGCGTGACGCGGTAGATGGAGGGGCGGGATGTGAAAGATACGCGCCGCGCTGACTGTATGGGCGGCGCGGTTTTTTGTGCCGGAGGAGCGCCTCTTTTGCCCGGCGCAACGGTTGATTTACATTGACGGAACGAATGTTTAATGTTATTGTTACAGTGCCGTAACCTGTGCCGCGCGTGACGGCGGCGGCGTTTTTTTAATCGAACGCGGCGACGGCGCTAAAAAATATAAACGGAAGCGAGCGTGTCGGATGGACGTATCGTTCTTGTACTTTGTGAAGGAAATGGGCTCAAGCGCGATTTTGACTCTCACAGTGCTTCTCACTCTCGGAGTCATCTTCGTCAACGGATGGACCGACGCACCCAACGCCATAGCCACATGTATAACGACGCGCTGCATGGAAGCGCGTTCCGCGATAATCACCAGCGCCATATTCAATTTTCTCGGCGTACTTGTAATGACGCATATAAACAGCTCCGTAGCCTCCACCATAAGCAATATGGTGGATTTCGGAGGAGATACCGGCGCCGCGCTGACTGCACTCTGCGCGGCGCTGTTTTCTATCGTCGTGTACAGCGTCGGCGCGTCGTATTTCGGCATACCGACGAGCGAGAGCCACAGCCTTATAGCGGGGCTGACCGGCGCGGCCTTCGCGATACAAAACGGCTTCGACGCGGTCAACATGGCCGAATGGGTCAAGGTCCTTTACGGCCTCGTACTGAGCCTTGCGCTCGGCTTTATCAGCGGCTGGTGCATGTGCCGCCTTATTACGATAATCTGCGCCGGCATGGACAGGCGCAAGACGAACGTATTTTTCAAATACGCGCAGATATTCGGCGCGGCGGCGATGAGCTTCATGCACGGCGCGCAGGACGGGCAGAAATTCATCGGCGTCCTCTTCCTCGGCATGGCGTTCTGCGGCGGCGAGACTAGCGTGGCCGGCGTTGCGATCCCGGTCTGGCTTATGCTGCTGTGCAGCACGGTTATGGGGCTCGGGACGAGCGTCGGCGGCGAGAAGATAATCCGTTCCGTCGGCATGGATATGGTGCGGCTGGAAAAATATCAGGGCTTCTCGGCTGACCTCGCGGCGGCCGCGTGCCTGCTGATTTCCAGCGTCTTCGGCATCCCCGTATCTACCACGCACACCAAGACGAGCGCGATAATGGGCGTCGGCGCGGTCATGCGCCTGTCTGCGATAAACTTCGGCGTCGTCAAGGATATGATGCTGACGTGGATATTCACCTTCCCGGGATGCGGCCTCATCAGCTACGCGATGGCGAAGCTCTTCATGGCTTTCTTATAATCCGTTAAAAGGAGAGACTGGACGATATGGGCAGAAAGCACGATTCATTCTATTTTGAGAACTTCACGACATGCGCGGATTTCGCGTGCCGCGCCGCTCACATGCTGCACGACGCGCTGAGCGATTTCGACCCGGACGACCTCGTCGCGCGGCTTGACGAGATACACAAGGAAGAACACGGGGCGGACGAGAAAAAGCACGAGCTGATGAACGTCCTCGCCCACGCCTTCATCACGCCTATAGAACGCGAGGATATAATCCAGCTCAGCCAGAATATAGACGAAATAACGGACAAGATAGAGGACGTGCTGCTGCGCGTCTACTGCAACAACATCCGCTCGATACGCCCGGACGCGCTCGAGCTTGTGGACGTCGTGATACGGAGCTGCGAGGAGACTAAGCACATGCTCGCGGAATTCGCGAACTTCCGCCACTCGAAGACGCTCCACACCCACATCGTGAACATCAACAACATGGAGGAGGAGGCCGACCGCCTCTTCATCGCGAGCCTGCGCGCGCTGCACACGACATGCGACGACCCCGTTGCGATAATTTCGTGGCGCGAGATTTACGTCTACCTGGAAAAATGCGTTGACGCCTGCGAGCACGTAGCCGATACGGTCGAAGGCGTCGTTATGAAAAATTCGTAGGATTTATTCATAGGATTTACAGGAATGGGAAAAACCCCCGCCGCAGGCGCGGCGGGATTTTTTATACTTTTCAGGCGCGGCGCAGCCTGTTGCGCGGCAAAGCGCGGCAAGCCTGTTGGGCCTTGTGCGCGGAGCATTGGAGGCGGCGTCGGGACCCAAAGGCCGCGGTTTCAGCCGCCGCGCTCGCATGTAGATTTTGACCGGCGGATTGTCTGAATGACATAAATGTTTGTTGTTTTAGCCGCACCGCGCGGCTTCCGCCGTACGCGCTTATGAGGACGGGCCGTTGTTTTTTTTCTTTGCGCGCATGTATTCTCTCGGCGGGCTTCCGAAATAGCTGCGGAAGGCTTTGTAGAAGTTGCTGCTGCTTCCGTAGCCGAGCATTCGCGCGATTTCTTCTACCGGGAGATCCGTACTTTCGAGCAAACTTGCCGCGCGCGTCATTCTCCGCTCCGTTGATATTTCCGAAAAAGTCCGCCCCGTCTCGCGTTTCAGCAGCCCCGATACGTAATTCGGATTGTACGAAAAATGTACCGCGACGGCTTTGAGCGACGCGCCGTCGGGATGCCCGGCTATGTAGCGTATTATTTTATCCGCCGTCCTTTCTCCGCCGGGCGCGCCGGGCGAGCGGCGATATTCGCGCGCGACGAGTATCATCAGGGCGAGCGTCAGCGACTTCAGCATTTCCTGCGTGTCCTCGCACGGGTACGCGTATTCCTCCGCCATCATCTCGAGAAGCGCCCGTACATGGCGCGTGTCGCCGAAGCGCAGATGTATGAAATCGCTCGCGTATTCGTCGGTCTCGGGCGTCAGAAAAAAGCGGAAGAGATTCGTGTCGGAGGAGAGCAGCGGCAGGAACGTCCTGAAAAATCTGTCTTTGCGTATCAGCACGCCGATAATGACGCTCTCCTCGCCGTCGGCGCGCAGCGCGTAGCCGGCATGCGGCTGCCCGATGTAGCACTCGTTCTCACGCACCGTGATCCGGTTGTCGCTGCGGCTGCTCAGCGCGCCGTAGTCGCCGCGGTAGGCGAAATCGAAAAAGAAAAAGTCCTGGCGGTGGAAGTCCACGTGAGCCCGCGGCCCCATGTGTACGCATATCATTATGTCCTCGTCCGGCGCTCCGGGCCATTCGTAGGTCTTTTCCCCCGGGCTTCCGGGCGGCGCGTCTATGTAGTATTTCCAGTCGCGTTTATCGAACTGTTCGCAGAGCTTTTTCAGAGCGCCCTCAAGTAAACCACCGCCGTCCATGCGCCTCACCTCCCGTAAAAAAATGAGAATTTGCCATATTATATATTAATATCTGGCGCTGATAACAGGCCGGGCCGGGCGCATAATCTTTCAAAAGGTATGCGCCCGGCATACAAAAAAGATAAAACGACGGAGGCTGAAGATATGAGAGAAATTTTTGACCGCGGCAGGACTGCGCGGACGGCGGGCGCGATAGCGGCGCTTCTGATGCTGGCGGCGCTGTTCGCGGCGTCCTGCGCCTGCGCCGCCGCGCCGGAACGGAGAGGCGCGGCGCTGACGCCGGAGGCCGCGTTGGAATACATGAAGAGCGCGGAGAATATCCTGATCGTGGACGTGGCGTCGAAAGCCAACTATGAGCGGAAACATTTCGACGGCGCGGTGAATATTCCGATAGAGGATTTGAGCGGCGCGGAGGAAGACGAGCTTTACAAGAAGCTCCCGGCGGGCCGCCCCGTGCTCATGCACTGCCGCCTCGGCATGATAGTGCCAGGAGCCTGCGAACGGCTGGCGGCTCTGCGCCCCGACATAACGGAGCTCTCGTATATAGACGGCGCGCCGCTCTTCGACGAATATAACGAATGGCTTGCGGAGCGCGGAAAATAGCCGGCGCGCCTCCGGCTTGCTGATCCGATTGAAATTGGAGGAAAGACTATGACTGAACTTGAAAAACTGGACGCGGGACTTGAATACGATTTTTACGACGAGGCGGTAAACGCGAGGAAGCTGCACGCGGCTGAGAAATGCGTCCGGCTCAATTCGATAAACCCGTCCGAGACGGAAGAGATAGAAAAGGCGGCGCGGGATCTGTTCGGCTCCGCCGGGCGCGGTTTGACGGTGCTTCCTGGATTCTGCTGCGACAACGGCAAAAATATCCGCGTCGGCGACGATTTCCTTGCGAACTACAACGTCACGATACTCGACATAGCGCCGGTAAAGATAGGCGCGCACGTGATGATAGGGCCGAACACGCTTATCACGACGGTGAACCATCCGCTTTCGCCCGCGAAACGCCGCCGCCACATCGGAATAGCGAAGCCCGTGACGATAGGCGACGATGTGTGGATAGGCGGCGGCTGCACGATACTGCCGGGCGTCACGATAGGGAACAACGTAGTGATAGCCGCCGGGGCCGTGGTCACGAAGGACGTGCCCTCCAACTGCGTCGCCGGCGGAGTCCCTGCGCGCGTGGTAAAAGAGATACCCGACGACGTGGACGGGCGCCGCTCCTGTGGCGGAGAACGATAGCCCGCGCGGCGCGGCGATAAGCGAGGCCGCGAGAAGGACCGGGCTCTCCGCCGACACGCTGAGATATTACGAGAGTATAGGCCTGCTGCCGCCTGTGGCGAGAGACAAGGGAGGGCGGCGTCTTTACGGGGACGATATGATCAGACGCGCCTCCTTTATAAAAGAGTGCCGCGGCTACGGGCTTTCGCTGAGCCGTATACTCGGCTGCCTGCCGCCGCGCCAGGACGGAGCTGCCGAAGCGGAGGCTGAGGCGGCGTTGCTATCCGAGGCGCGCGCCTCGACGGAAGCCATGATAGAGCTGCTTCGTATCCGCCTTGCAAGGATTGACGGCAGGCTGCGGCAGCTCGCCCGAGAACGCGGAGGGCGCGGATAGCTTTTATGCCTGCTTAGCCGCCGAAGAAACACATCCGGCTCTGCCGTCGTTCCTTCGCGCTTGACGCAGTGCGCTGTTCCGTATGAGCGGACATAAAAATCGCCTTTGAGCACGGCGTCAGAGCGCGGCATGACGGCGGGGCCGTCTTCCCTCACTATATTACGCAGAGCCGCCGCGCCGGACAAACTCCCGTCTGTACCTGACGACGAAGAACAGCGCAACGGCCAGCGGGAATAGCATGTAGCGGCCGGAGCAGGCGAAGACGGAGAACGAGAGCGCGCCTGAGAGCAGGCCGCATATTTTGCCGCTTTTCGTATCGAGCACGCGCGCGGCGGCGAACATGCCTATCGTGTAGACGAGCAGGAAGGTCGCGCTCGGCAGCCCCATCAGCGGCTTCAGGTCGAGCGCGAGGGCCCAGCTCACGAAAAGCAGCGAGAGGTTCACCGGCACGAAGAAGCGCAGCGCGCGGTAGGGCGTCTTGTATACGGGGTGGAGCTCGCCGAAGCGCGCGGGGAAGTAGCCCTCGCGCGCCTGAGCGTAGAAGAGGCGCGAGAAGCCCGCCGTGTAGGTGTGGACGGGGCAGTAGCATATCACGAAGCCCAGCATCCCGACGGCCGCGGCGGCTCCCTCGCCCCACCGCGCGCGTATCAGCGTTATCATCGCAGCGTTAGCCCCGCTCCGGTACACGCCGCTGCCGACTATGACGAAGGCGACGGCGAGATAGACGGCGTTCACCGCGGCGAAAGCCGCGCCGAGGCTCAGCGGGAGGTCGCGTCTCGGGTCGCGGAACTCCTCGGCGAGGTGGCCTATCATCTCCCAGCCGAGAAAGGCGAAGAAAAGCAGCGACATTATGTGAGCCGCCGCGCCCCAGCCGTCCGGCGCGAATGGGACGAAATTCTCCGCGCGCACCGAGCCGAGCGACGAGACGACGGCGAACATGAGCACCGCGAGTATCGCGCCGACGACCGCGAGCTGCGTCCTGCCGGAAATCTCTATCCCGCGCATGTTCAGCGCGATCGCGAAAAGTATCATGACTCCCGCCGCAGCGTGGGCCGCGCCCGCCCCCCAGCCGAAGACGCCACATAGATAGTGCGCGCCTATGAGCGCCGTCGCCGGCATCCCTACGGGCATCGCCGTGAATATCAGGAAGCCCGTCAGCCGCCCCATGCCGGAGCCGAACGCCTGCTGAGCGTAGGCCGCGATGCCGCCCGAGTTCGGGAAGCGCGAGGACATCTGCGCTATCGCGGCGAGCATCGGCAGAGTGAAAAGCCCCATCAGCCCCCACGCCGCGAGCGACGCGGGGCCCGCCGCCTCGGCGGCGACCGCCGGCAGCGCGAGAATACCCGCGCCGATGACCGCGCCTATCGTCATCGCCGTGCCCTGTAGCCACGTTATTTCCCTTTTGAGCTTTTCACGTCCGTTTTCCATATCAGTTCACGGGAATAGTATATAACAGCGCCCGCGCGGTTCAAAGCGCGGGCACGGAGAAAAGAGGCGCGCGCCGGTATGCAGCGTTGGTTTTACCGCGCTTGACTTCGGGTATGACGCGGCACGACGGAATAAACGTATTTTCAAATTACTGCATAAAGCCCGGAAAAATAAGCGAGCGGCCCGCATGGGGCCGCCTGTGAAAAATCTATACGCGCCGGCGTTATTCCGCCGCTTTGTTGACGCAGGCTATCGCGTTGAGGCTGCGCGGATAGCCGATGTAGGGCAGGCACTGCGAGACTACTTTTATCAGAAACGCTTTGTCGTTGCCAATGTTCATGTTGCCCTTCGCGTGCGCGGTGAGCTGCGGCTCGCATCCTCCCTGCGCCATGAGGAAGCAGAAGGTTATCATCTCGCGCTGGGCGAGCGTCAGCCCGGTGCGCGTGTAATAGTCGCCGAAGCAGTTCGCGGCGAGCCAGCGGTTGACGTGGCCGTTCTTCCATACCTCGCGCATCTGCGCGCCGAATATCTCGGCCTGCGCCTCTACGCCTTTTTCGAGACGGTCGCCGAAAGTCGTCGTAGCCTTGCCGCTCGCTGGCAGCTCTATGCCGCGGTCCGTGAATATCTCGTTCGTCGCGCGCAGGAAGGGCCACATGCGCCCCATGCCGAGGTAGTCCACCGACTGATATACGGTCTCCTTCACGGCCTCGGGGCGCAGCCCGTCGTCGAGCGCCCTCGGCAGTATCTCTTTATAGGCGTCGAGCCCCTGGCATCCTATGAGCGCCGCGAGCACGGCGAGCCAGCGCGTAGGCGCGTCGAGAGTCTGCCCCTCTTCGTTCGGGACTTCTTCAAAGGCGAAATGTTCGAATCTTTCCATAAACTCTGGGTCTGTCTCACGGTAATCCATAATTTTCGTCCTCCTTTTAGAGTTTCTGGTCTCCGGCGGACCAGACGTGCTTTTCGCCCGAGGCCGCCGGGGTGTTCTGCGCCATTACGCCGGCGAGCTTGTGCGGCGTGTAGAGCTCTTCGAGATAGCGCGTCTCGTCAGCGTCGAGCGTCAGCTCCGCGGCGCGCGCCATCGCCTCTATCTGCTCTTTCTTCGTCGCGCCGGCGACGGGAGCGGCGACCTTGGTCAGAAGCCACGCGAGCGAAATTTCCGTCATCGACGCGCCGCGCTTGTCCGCGAGCTCCGCTACACGCTCGATTATACGCGCGTCCTGCGCCGCCGCCGCGTCGTACTTGAATTTAGCGTATTCGTCCTCGCGCAGCCGCTTCGTGCTCTCTCCCGGGCGGCGCGAGAGCCGTCCGCTCGCGAGCGGGCTGTAGGGCGTCATCGCGATGTTTTCCTCGGCGCAGAACGGGGCCATCTCGCGCTCCTCCTCGCGGAAAACGAGGTTGTAGTGGTTCTGTACGGAGACGAACTGCGCGAAACCCTCGCGCTCCGCGAGCCCGTTGGCCTTCGCAAGCTGCCACGCGAAGCAGTTGGCTATGCCTATGCAGCGCGCCTTGCCCGCGCGCACCGCGTCGTTCAGCCCTTCCATAATTTCGGCCAGCGGCGTGCGGTAGTCCCACATGTGGTAGATGTACAGGTCCACGTGGTCCATGCCGAGGTTTTGCAGGCTCTTGTCGAGCGAGCGGCGGATATGCTCGCGCCCGGAGACGCCGGAGGCTATATCCTCGTCGGTACGCGGCAGGAACTTCGTCGCGACCACGACGTCCTCGCGCTTTGCGAAATCGCGCAGCGCGCGCCCGAGATACTGCTCGCTCGTGCCGCTCTGGTAGGCTATCGCGGTGTCGAAGAAATTCACGCCGAGGTCGAGCGCGCGGCGGATTACCTCGCGCGAATGTTCCTCGTCTATCGTCCAGCTGTGCTGCCCGCGCGAAGCGTCGCCGAAGCCCATGCAGCCGAGGCAGATGCGCGATACGTTAAGGTCTGATTTTCCGAGTTTTATATATTTCATCGATTTTCCCTCTGTCGAAGTAAATGTCATATAGATTTGCCGAGTTCGTAAGCGCGGCGCATGAAGGGCGAGCGCGAGGTCATTGAAACCGTGCCGCAGCCCGTCGCAAGAATCATGCCGCGGTCCTTGAAGCGCAGGTAGCGGCAGAGCTTTTTGTAATGCGCCGCTATTTCGTCCATCATGTCCGCGTTATCGTCCCACGCCGCCGTTATCAGCGCCGTGTGCAGCCCCTTCGCGGCGAGCGCGCCGTTGAAGGCGTAGAAGCGGTCTATCACCGCCTTGAGCTGCGCAGAAAAGCCGAAATAATAGAGCGGCGTGACGAAAACCGTCATATCGCTCGAAAGTATCAGCCTCCGCAGCTCCGTCATGCCGTCGTCCAGCGCGCACGGCCCGCTCATGCCGCAGTAATTGCAGCCCGCGCACGGCGAGATTCCCGCGTGGCCCGCGTCGAATACGCCGGTTTTATGCCCCTTCTCCCGCGCGCCGTCCGCGAACCGCTCCGCGAGCAGATTCGACGAACTTTCGCCGCGCGCGTGCGGGCTGCTCTCTATTATTAAAATATCCAACCATCCCGCCTCCCGTGTCGGTTCCCTCTATTCAGGCGGTTTTCGCGCCGGCCCGCGCGTATCTGCCGTATCGCGCTTTCTCGCCGCCTTTTACTTTCTTCCGCGGATATTATCGTCCGCCGCAAATCGCGCGGCAAATACTTTCGGTTTATGATTTCACGATGCTTTAAGGGCATAGAGCCGGCGGCGCGAAGGCACAAAAAGCGCGCGCCGGAGCGTATCCGGCGCGCGTCTCTGCGTTTGATGTGGTTTCTGCGGGCTTTAGTATATCAGCAGCGCGCCTATCATCGCGGCTACGAATATCGGGATGTTGTAGTGCAGGAAGGTCGGAACGCAAGTATCCCAGATATGGCTGTGCTGTCCGTCGGCGTTGAGGCCCGAGGTCGGCCCGAGCGTCGAGTCAGACGCTGGAGAGCCCGCGTCGCCGAGCGCCGCAGCCGCGGCGATGAGGCAGACCGTCGCGCCGGCGGAGAAGCCGAGCTGCGCCGAGAGCGGGCAGTAAATAGCGGCTATTACTGGAATGGTGCCGAAAGAGGTGCCTATCCCGAGCGTCACGAGAAGGCCGACCGTCAGCATGAAGAACGCGCCCCAGAAGCGGCTGCCGCCGACGAGGCCGACGACGCTGGAGACGAGCGCGTCCACCGAGCGCGTTTCGCGCAGCACGTTGCCGTAGCCGGCGGCTATCAGCATGACGAAGGCGATGAGCCCCATGATCCGCAGACCGTCCATAAACGCGCCGTCCACGTCCTTCCATTTAAGAGTCCTCGTGGCGATCATGACGGATAGCGCCGCCAGCGCTCCTAGCGGCAGCGAGGCGGAGGCGAGCTGCACGCCGAAGGCGGCGAGGACGGCGATGAAGGCGAGCGCGTGCTTCGTCTCAAACTTTTCCTCGCAGGATTCGTCATGAGAGGCGCCCATCACGGGAAGATTTTCATAGGAGCGCGGCTTCGCGTAGCTCAGGTGCAGCGCGGCCAGCAGCCCGGCCGCCATGCCGAGGCCGATTATCCACGTAAAGCGGAAGACGGAGCAGGCCGCGACCTCCATGCCGTTGCGCCCCATCTCGCTCGAGATTATGCCCTGAAATATGAGGCCGAAGCCGACGGGCAGAGTGATGTACGGCGCTTTGAGGCCGAAGGTCAGCGCGCATGCTGCCGCGCGGCGGTCTATCCGAAGCTCGTTGAAGAGCGGAAGGAGCGGCGGTATCAGTATCGGGATGAACGCGATGTGGACCGGTATGAGGTTCTGGGACATGCAGGATATCGCCGTAATAAGATAGAGCAGCACGAACCTGCGCCCCTTCACCAGCCGCGAGATTTTTTTACAGGCGATGTCGGCGAGTCCGGTGCGCCCTATCGCGGCGGCGAAGGTTCCGAGCAGAAAATAGGAGAGCGCCGTCTCCGAGTTGCCGCCCATGCCGGCGATGAGCGTGGACATAGTGTCGTTGATTCCCATTCCCGCGCTTAGCCCGGCGGTCAGCGCGGCGGCGAGCAGAGCGAGCACGATGCTCAGGTTGCAAAGACACAGAACCGACATCACCACGACGGAAATAACGACAGGATTAGTCAGAACCATTACGTATGACCCCCTAACGGATATTTATTATTTATATTGAAGCAGTATGGATAATATAGCACTGTTTTATGAAAAGCATATAAAAAACACATAAATGCTCTTTTTATGATTTTTTTGTTTTCATAAGGTCGTCGTATATAAATATTTTGAGCGTAAACGGTTATATTTTTAAGATGTATATATTTTGTTTAAATCTGCGAAACGGTGCGGTAAGATATAAAATGTTCCGCACCGGGCGTCCGGCCGCCTGCGCCGTATAGACGCAATGCACGGTATCGCGCTTCGCTTTGTCCGGCCCCGGCGGATTAAAATCACGTTGAATTTTGGAAAGTACGGTATGCAGCGGCGCATTAGGCTGCGGACGGCGAAGCGTGCCGCTTTTCTGCTGCAGCCGTACGGCCCGCGGCGCCGGCTCACATGGCAGATTGCGCCCGGAGGCTGCGCGTTTTACGCCGGCAAAAAACGGGAGAGGCTGCGCCTCTCCCGTCCGTTTTGCGTAGTTTTCCGCTTCGCGCGGATTTAGAACTCTCTCGGCTGGGCTTTGTAGTGCGTGTGGAGAAGGTGGTGCGCCTTCTCTCCGAGCGGCTTGCCGAGCCAGTTTTCGTAGAGCGCGATGATGTCGGGGTTCTTGTGCGACTGCCGCAGCGTCTTGAGCTCGTCTACGCTGTAGAGGGCCGCCGTGCGCGCCGCGCGGATTTCCGCGTTGACGGGCTGCGGCTGGCCGCCGCCTCCGATGCATCCGCCGGGGCAGGCCATGACTTCGATGAAGTGGTAATCCGCTTCGCCGGCGCGTACTTTGTCCATAAGTATCTTGGCGTTTTTGAGCGTGTGGGCGACGGCTATCTTGACCGTCACGGTTTTGCCGCCGACGGGCACGTCGAGCGAGGCTTCTTTGATGCCTTCCATGCCGCGCACGGGCTGGAAGATTATGCCGGGGATGTCGTCGCCGTCGTTGAGTACGGCGTAGACGGTGCGCAGAGCCGCTTCCATGACGCCGCCCGTGACTCCGAATATCGCGCCGGCTCCCGTCGAGGTGCCGAGCGGGCTGTCGTAGTCTTCTTCTGGCAGGTTCTTGAAGTCGATTCCCGCGTTTTTGATCATGCGCGCAAGCTCGCGAGTCGTGAGCACTGTGTCGACGTCGGGTATGCCCGGGTTGCTCTGGAGCTGCGGGCGGACGCATTCGGCCTTTTTCGCGGTGCAAGGCATGATGGATACGCTGTAGATGTCCTCGACCGGGATGTTCTGCGTCTCGGGCCAGTAGGTTTTGGCGAGCGCGCCGAACATTCCCTGCGGCGACTTCGCGGTGGAGAGGTGCGGCAGGAGGTCTGGGTATTTGATTTCGATGAAGTTGATCCAGCCCGGCGAGCAGGAGGTTATCATCGGCAGGACGCCGCCGTTCGTCACGCGGTCGAGGAATTCGTGTCCCTCTTCCATTATCGTGAGGTCGGCTGAGAAGTCCGTGTCGAATACCTTGTCGAAGCCGAGGCGGCGCAGAGCCGCGACCATCTTGCCTGTGACGACCTCGCCCGCGGGCAGGCCGAGGGCTTCGCCGAGCGCGACGCGCACGGCGGGGGCGGTCTGGACTATCGTGTATTTCTTCGGGTCGGCGAGGGCCGCGAAGACTTTTTCCGTGTCGTCGCGCTCGCATATCGCGGCGGTCGGGCATACCGCGGCGCACTGTCCGCAGTAGGTGCAGGCGACCTGGTCGAGGCCGAGGTTGAATGCCGGGCCGACGATGGTCTTAAATCCGCGGTTGATGTATCCGTAGACGTCGAGCCCCTGGCGTTCGTGGCAGGCTCTTATGCAGCGCCCGCAGAGTATGCACTTGTTGGGGTCGCGCACGAGGCTAGGGTTGTTTTCGTCCTTCTGGGACGAGCGCTTTTCGCCGGTGTAGGGCACTTCGCGCACTCCGAGGTCCGCCGCGGTCTGCTGAAGCTCGCAGTCCTGGTTCTTCTGGCAGAAGAGGCAGTCCTGCGGATGGTTCGCGAGCAGCAGCTCGACGACCGCCTTGCGCGTCTCGCGCACCTTGGGCGTGTTGGTGTGTACGACCATGCCGTCGGCGACGGGATAGACGCAGGCCGCGCCGAGGCCGCGCCCGCCGACTATCTCGACGACGCAAACGCGGCACGCGCCCTCTTTGGCGAGCTCGGGATGATAGCAGAGCTGAGGGATGCGTATTCCGGCTTTGGCAGCGGCCTCGATTACGGTGAAATCCGATGGCACTTCTACTGTTTTGCCGTCTATTGTAACCTTAACGAGTTCCATGTGTGTTTTACTCCCCTTCCGTTAGCCGAAATTAGCCGCGCACGATCGCCTTGAACGGGCACTTCGTGATGCACGCGCCGCACTTGATGCACTTCGCCTGGTCGATGACGAATTTCTTCTTCGGTTCGCCGCTGATGGCGTCGACCGGGCAGTTCTTCGCGCAGAGGCTGCATCCCTTGCAGGCGTCCGTTATCCTGTAGCTCAGCAGGTGGTGGCACTGGCCCGCGGGGCATCTCTTTTCCTTGATGTGCGCCTCGTATTCGTCGCGGAAGTAGCGCAGCGTGGAAAGTATCGGGTTCGGCGCGGTCTGTCCGAGCGCGCAGAGGGCTCCGGCCTTGATGGAGGCGGCGAGCTTTTCAAGCTTTTCGATGTCGCCTTCCTCGCCTTTGCCGTTCGTTATTTTTTCGAGGATTTCGAGCATGCGCTTCGTACCCTCGCGGCACGGCGTGCATTTACCGCAGGATTCCGACTGTGTGAAGTTGAGGAAGAATTTCGCGACGTCAACCATGCAGGTGTCCTCGTCCATGACGACGAGTCCGCCCGAGCCCATCATGGCTCCGGCCGCGATGAGCGAGTCGTAGTCTATCGGGGTGTCGAGGAGCTGCTCCGGCATACATCCGCCGGAGGGGCCGCCTATCTGCACGGCCTTGAACTTCTTGCCGCCGATGATGCCTCCGCCGATGTCGAAGATTATCTCGCGCATCGTGATGCCCATCGGGACTTCGGCGAGGCCCGTGTTGTTTATCTTGCCGGTGAGCGCGAAGACCTTCGTGCCCTTGGATTTCTCAGTCCCGAGCTTCGCGTATTCTTCCGCTCCGACGCGGAAGATGTAGGGGACGTTGGCGAAGGTCTCGACGTTGTTGATGTTCGACGGTTTGCCCCAGAGACCCTTGACCGCCGGGAAAGGAGGACGCGGGCGCGGCATTCCGCGGCGTCCTTCGATAGAGGCCATGAGCGCCGTTTCTTCGCCGCAGACGAAGGCTCCGGCGCCTTCCTTGATGTGGATGTGGCAGCTGAAGTTCGAGCCGAGTATGTTCTCTCCGAGCAGTCCGGCCTCCTCGGCCTGGGCGATGGCCGTCTTCAGGCGCTTTATCGCGAGCGGGTATTCGGCACGGCAGTAGATGTAGCCTTCGTCGGCCCCTATCGCGTATGCTCCGATGAGCATTCCTTCGAGTATCGCGTGCGGGTCGCCTTCAAGCAGCGAGCGGTCCATGAACGCGCCCGGGTCGCCTTCGTCGGCGTTGCAGATGATGTATTTTTTCGGGCCGGGCGATTTCTGGCAGAAGCCCCACTTGAGCCCGGTCGGGAATCCGCCGCCGCCGCGTCCGCGCAGGCCGGTCTTTTTCATTTCTTCGACGACCTGCTCCGGCGTCATGGTCAGAAGAACCTTCGCGAGCCCTTCGTAGCCGTCCGCGCCTATGTATTCCTCAAGCGAATCTGGGTTGATGTGTCCGCAGTTCTTGAGGACGAGGCGGTGCTGCTTTTTATAGAAATCTATGTCTGCGTAATCGGGGACGCGCTGCGCCGTGAGCGGCTCTTTGAATAGCAGGCGGTTGACGATGCGTCCCTTGATAAGATGTTCTTCGACTATTTCCGGCACGTCCTCTTCGTGGACGTGAGTGTAGAAAGTCCCTTCCGGGTAGATGATGACGAGCGGCCCCTGCTCGCAGAAGCCCTGGCAGCCGGTCTCGACTATCTTTACTTCCTTCTCGAGCCCGGACTTTTTAAGTTCTTCGTCGAGCTTGGCGATGACCTTCCTTGAGCCGGAGGCTACGCAGCCCGTTCCGGTGCATACCAGTACGTGCGCCCTTACGAGAGCCATTATAAGTCTCCTCCCTTCGGCCTGTTACGCCTGCTTGTTCGGGATCTTGGCGACGACAAGATCCTCGACGACCACGCCGTTGATGAGATGGTCGGCGATTATGCGCGGAACGTCCGTCGGCTTGACCGGGCCGTAGGTGACCCTGTCTTCGCCGGGGCGCACCACGTCGAGGAGCGGCTCCTTCTGGCACATGCCTATGCAGCCCGTCTGGAGGACGGCGACGTCGTGAATGTTGCGCTTCGCGAGCTCTTCGAGGACCGCCTTCATCACCTCGCGCGCTCCGGCCGCGATGCCGCACGTGCCCATGCCTATGATTATCTGCTTTTCGTTGAGTTTTCTGGCCTCGGTGTGCTCCTTGGCCTGCGCCTTTATCCTGCGGAGATCTTCAAGACTCTTGATTGCCATGTTCAGTTCCTCCCGTCGGCCTACGCGTACTTGTCGAGGATCGGCCCGACCGATTCCGGCGTGAGCCTTCCGTGAGTGTCGTCGTTGATCATGAAAACCGGAGCCAGTCCGCACGCGCCTATGCATGCGACCGTCTCAAGCGTGAACTTGAGATCCGGGGTAGTGGTCTGCCCTTCCTTAAGGCCGAGCTTGTCCTGCACTGCCTTGAGGACCGCCTTCGCCCCGCGCACGTGGCAAGCGGTGCCCTGGCACGACCGGATGATGTTTCTTCCGCGCGGCTCGAGATGGAACTGTGCATAAAAAGTTACAACGCCGTAAATCTGGCTGATCGGCACGTCAAGCTTGTTGCTGATTTCAATCAGCACGTCCTTCGGCAGATAGCCGAAAATTTCCTGCGCCTGCTGAAGCACAGGAATGACGCTTCCCTGAGTGCCGCGGTATTTGTCGAGGAGCGCACTAAGCCGCTCCCACTGCTCCGACGCTTTCTCCACCATAAAACGCACCCTCCTTGTCGTTTTCCGCGGGCCCTCCCGCCCGAAGAAAAAATGTAACCCCTCAGCGGTTACAGTTATGACTTTTCATTGCCGTCCGGCGCGGCCTTTCCTACGGGACGTACCGCCCGGCTGAAAGCGCCGCGTTCGCGGCACTTGAGAAAAAGTACACAAAGCAAAATTATTATATATCTTGATATAGAGTTGCCGCAACAATTTTTTTGTTCGGCGCGAGCGTAAAAACCGGTTTTGTTCATTTTTGTTTTTAGATATGGAACAAAGCGCGAAAGAAAAATAAAACGCGCGCGCCGAAAATTCCCAAAACCGAGCGAAAAAGAGAAATTTTCGAAATTTCCGAAAGACGGGCGAAAACAGGGGGTGGACGCGCCTGCCGCGAGCCGGACCGCGTGCCCGGCGGGTTTGCGTTTGCGCGCAGCGGGCCGGATGCGTTTTCAGTGAAGCCGGGACGGCGCGGCGGCCCGCGCCGCGAGCACGCCGTGCGGTGGAAACGCGCCGCTTGCGGGAAACACTTCTGCGTGCCGCAAGCGGCCGGGGCGAGGCGTGCGTTTATGAAGAAGCGCGGGAAAATCCGCGTCGTATGTTTTTTACGCTGTCCCTCACGTGGAGCGAAAACTGCGGCGGCGCGGCCGCGTAACGCGCGCATACGAAAAAAGGCCGCGCAAGCGCGCGGCCCCGTGCGTTCTGTGAAAGCTCCGCTAGTCCTTGAAGACCGGCAGCCTGTCGAGATAGATCAGGTCCTTCCCGTCGTAGCCGCCCTCCTCGAGAAGCACGGCTACCTTGCTGACGACTGTGCAGCCGGTCTTCGCGAGCACGGCCTCGAGCGAATGCAGCGAACCGCCCGTCGAGACCACGTCGTCAACGACGCAGACGCGTTTGCCGTCGAGCTTCGCCGCGTCGGTCTCGTCGATGACGATTATCTGTTTCTCCGAAGTCGTTATAGATTTCGTCTCCTCTACGATAGGATGCTCCATATAAGCCTTCACTGACTTGCGCGCGACGACGTAGTCAACGCCCATACGCACGGCCAGCGCGTGCGTCAGCGGGATGCCCTTCGCCTCGGGGCAGACGAGCATGTCTATCTGTCCCAGCGCCCTGATCTTTTCGAGAAGCGCGTCCGCCGTCCTCTCGATGAGCTGCGTGTCCCCGAGCATGACGAACGACGCGATAGTGAGATGCGGCGCGACGCGCACCTTCTTCAGCTCGCGCGTGAGGCCGCAGATGTTAAGAGTATAGTGTTCAGACATTTTACGATTCCTCCGTTAAAGTCCCAGCAGTATTTTGATCGCGACGCCGGCCAGCAGCCCGTAGAACGGATTCCAGCGCGCCGTCGCGATTACCGTAGCGCCTATCACCATGCCCCACGGCGAAAAGCCGAAAGGCCCCTGCGCCGCCGGAGCGCTCGCGATAGCCGCCTGAATGTTCGAGATGAACGTCACGAAAACGCCGAGCACGAAAAGGAAACCCGCGATGGACGAGCTGTGCAGGTAGCGCCCCATGACCGGAAGCAGCTTGAGGAACAGGATGGCCGCCATCATCAGCATCATCAGCACGGAAGCGCCGACCGGATGCGGAGCCGTCGCCGTACCGGATATTATAGCCTCGACCGGGCCGCCGCCGAAAAACGAGGAAACCATGTCCGCGAGCGAGGAATATATCGCGAGATGGTCGATGTTCGCGTCAACGCCCGCGATGCTGCCCGTCACCTTGCCGAAGCTGATGTTCGCGCCGATGTTGAGGCACATGAGGCCGAGGCCGCCAGCGATTATCTTCGGATGCTTCCATATCTTCCACTCGATATTGCCGGTCGTCAGCTTCTCGTTCGACATGTCGAAGTTGATATGCTGCTGCTCGACCTTGCCCATCTTTTTGAGGATGTTGAACGCGGCGGTCGCCACTATGACGGATATTATCACCGTCTTCGCGAGGTCGAGCGTGATGAACCACACGGCGAGCGCGGAAATCATCGATACGCCGCCCGAGAGCCTCTCCGACTCGAAAAGGTCTACAGAAAGATAGGCCAGCATGACGCCGACGCCCGCCATCATCGAGGTGACTATCGTCGGGCCGACGATATCCACTATCTTTTCGTTGAGGCCGAGCAGCGACGGAACAAGGACGAACACGCCGCCCCAGAACACCGTGCTGAGACGCTCGCGCCGCGACTGCGCGATCTTCCCAGTGACCGCTATCGTCTCGGCCTGGAACGAGACCGTAGCCACCGAGTCGAAAGCGAACGACCCCGCCGCGCCGACAAGAAACGCAAGCGCCGTCGGGAACGCGGCGAAGCCCAGCGAAAGAGCGAGAAGCCCCTGCGGAACGCCGTTGAGCACAACCGCAATCGCAGCAAGCAGGTCTGTCATATACGCATCCATTAAAAGTTTCCTCCCACAAAAATTAATTCAACAACCTATCGAAAGTACTCCACACGGATGGTTTTGTCAAGAATGTAAATGAACATATATGTGTAATGAATAATTTATGTTAACATACAGCTCTAAAAAAAGAAAACATTTCAATTATATTTATTATAATAAAGATAGGATATATTTTTTATTTATTACGCAACAATAATTATATAAAATGCTATATAATAAAAGTATTTAATTAATATATTGCATAAAAGGTTGTTAGATAAAATATGTAACAACCTTAATAAAATCTCAATATTAACTGGATTGACACGCAATAAATCGCGTGCTATATTTTTGTTAGCCAGGAAACAAAAAATAAAAATAGGATGAAAATTATGCAAAATTTATATCAAGAAACCGAGGCCATCATTGTTCGCATACTTAACTGCTATACCAACTTGCAGCGGTCGAAGCATGAATACTGTCCAGGAGTCAGCTTATATCCGTCAGAAATACACGCGATAGAGTGTATCGCAACAATTAAGAAAATAAACTTGACAGAACTTGCGAACCAACTTGGTCTGACAAAAGGCGCTACTTCAAAGCTTGTTGCCAAGCTTGAAAAAGAAGGCCTATTACGTAGGTATAGATATGTCGACAACCAAAAAGAAATATATTTCCATTTAACTGATACCGGTATACAGGCCTACAACGGACATAAGCTGTATCACGCGGATATGGCACGTGTTATGGAAGATTATTGCAGTAATGTCCCGGACGAAATTGGATATGAAATCGTAAAATTTTTGAATATATATTTGGAGCAAATGCAAAAACTATCATAAATTCATGAAAATTAGGATTAAGGAGGAATTTCTATGAGTAAAGTTATTTCGTCTGCGTCTCATCATGCTATGTTATTTGCTTTTATTGCGAAGAGGACGATCGACAAGTTCGGAAAGGACGGCGAAAAAGCGGTTACGGACGGAGTGCGCCATTACGGTGAGCAGAGGGGGCACCGCATGGCGCTGCGCACGCTGGCTGACGGAAATCAGCTGGATGTAGAAAATTACCTGATCTATGGAGAATGGAGCGCCGCCCCCGGAGAGATGGATCTTCGTTTCCCGCAGTATTCTCCGGAAGTACGCATGGAAAATCATAAATGTCCGTGGTACACGGAATGGGAGAAGCGCGGGTTGCTGAAATATGGAGCGTATTACTGCAGAGACGTCGATGCATCTCTTGCAAGAGGATATAACGGCATGGAACTCAAGCTCTTAGCGAACAGGACTCTAGGCGACGAACTCTGCGATTTTGTGTTTGCTGGATGCTCCATTCCTGATGAAAGAATGGCGGAATTTGCTGCAAAGAGAGAGAAAATCGGCGATAAAGCGAGAATGCCGTGGGAATATCATATTGGTCATTTGTACAGCGCTATGCGCGAAGTCATCATAAAAGCTTTTGGCGATGAAGGCGATATGGCTGTCCATGAAGCCATGGATGATTATAAAAATGAATACGGACAGGAATCATATGACCTTGTGTTGCAGTATGCCGATATCGATTATAACGCAATGCCCCAATACGAGGGTATAGATAAGAAGTAGTCAATAGGAGGTGTGTACATGCGTCACGGATTTGAACGAGTTATTGAAACGGATGTACTTGCCATAGGCGGCTCCGGCGCAGGAATAACAGCTGCGATTTATGCTTCACGGAATGGCGCCCAAACGGCTCTAGTTTCTAAAGGCAAAATCGGGGTCAGCGGCAATGCAATTATGGCAGGCGGAGGATTTGGCGTAGATGGAGAAAGCGGGAAAAATATTCTTCATTTGGACTATGCCGATCCGTCTTTTACCAAAGAACGGTTGTTTGACTGCATTGTGAAAGAGTCTTTTTATTTATCGGATCAAAATATGGTTCGTGAGTATGTAGACGACGGACCTGTTGTAATGAAAGATTATCTGGAGTGGGCTAAACGGTCCGGACAAGATTTTTTCTGCTGTCCGCCGGCTAACTGGATCGCTTCAGGTTTGAGCTTTACTAAGGCATTATCGCAAGGGCTGAAAGAAACGCCGGATATCGTGTGTCTTGAAGACGTAATGATCGCCGAGGTACTTACGGATGGGCAAAAAGTATGCGGCGCGGTTGGCGTAGATATTTACAGCGGTGAAATCATATTATTTAAGGCAAAAGCGGTCATAATAGGAACGGGAGGATATATGCCGTTTTCAATGAATAACACCGTAACTGATATGACCGGCGATGGCCCCGGGATGGCGTATCGCGCTGGGGCTCGTCTAACAGATATGGAGTTTATTCTTTCATTTCCGACAGCTGTTGTCCCCAAAGAAATGCGTGGATCGATATATCCGTATGTATTTGAGTATAACATGCGGAGTTTAAAGTACACTATAAGAGATAAAAATGGGAACCCCCTTCCGATACCGGAGCAAGTTATCAAGCTTTCACGCGGCGGAAAGTTAAGCAAACTGGTAACTTCATACTATTTCGGTTATGCTGCGGATAGCGGACTTGCCGGTCCTAACGGAGGCTTTTTCTACGACTATTCCGATAACAGTAAAGAAGTAAAAGACGAAAACTTTAAAATCTTCTACGACCGCTTCGACCGTTGGCACAAGCACGGTTACTATAAAGGCGAAAGCTTAGCCGAAGTTGAACGCATGATTTATAACAATGAGCCGCTCGAAGTCGGAATCGGCGCTGAATATTGCATGGGCGGCGTGGAAGTAGATGAACGCATGCGTACGTGCGTAGACGGCCTGTATGTGGCTGGAGAGGCCAGCAGCGGAGTATTTGGCGCATGTCGTGTCGGCGATGGCATGGTTGAAATGATGTGCCAGGGAATGCGTGCCGGTATTGATGCTGCCGCTTATGCTCAGGCTGTCACATCGACGACGCAGGCCGAGAAGTTGATCGAACCTGTGTTGGATAAAATCCTTGGCGTCTTTGAACACAAAGGCGGAATTAACCCTATTGCCTTGTATTCTGAGATACAAAGCTCATGTGATCGCGGATTTGGACTTATTCGCAGCGAAAACGGGCTCCAGCGTTCTCTCATCGAGATGAATCAGTTAGGTGATGCGTGGAACTGTGTGACGCTTAACAGTAAAAGCCGGTGTTACAACATGGAATGGCTCATGGCGCTGCAGGCTGAGAACTTAATTACATGCTGCAAGGCTGGCATAGTCGCTGCGCTGTCAAGAAAGGAAAGCCGAGGGTGTCATATACGCAAGGATTATCCTGAGGTTGATCACGACAACTACTTGATCAAATATGTGCATCATAACGAGGGCGGTGTTATGAAGACAGAGACACGAAAACCTGTTGTGCAAACGATGCCGCTGCCTCATGGGAAAAAAGAAAATGTAATCGAATATTTCCTTGATCCAACATTGAATTATAAACGTTAGAAAGGAGGAGCATTCATGAAAGTTCTTATAGACAGATATGATCCTGACACGCAGATAAAAAAGACGGATGAATTTGTTGTCGGAGATGATGTCTGTGACGGGATGACGGTGATGGGGCTGCTGAATTACATTGCACTCCATATTGACCACACGCTGGCCTATTATCGTCATAGTGTATGTGATCATGGAATATGCGGCAGATGTGTATTAGAAGTAAACGGCAAAGTACGGCTGGCTTGTATTACGCCCGTTAGCGGCTGCGGGCAGATACATCTTGCGCCGGTTTCAAGCCGTACTTTGGTTCGTGATTTAGTCACAAAATAATTTCAAGGAACACATTAAAAGGAGGACAATCGAATGGCTAATGCACAGCAGAGGAATGTCGATGAATTTCAGCTTCCAAAGGGCGGCCTGATTAAAAAGCTTATGTATATAATGGCTTTTATCGGGCCGGCATCTATGCTTTGTTCCACTTCAATGGGGCCTGGTACGGCATCTTCATGTATACAGGCCGGCTCAATGTTCGGTTATGACTTGTTATGGGCTATCGTATTGAGCGGGATTATGTGCGGCGGAGTTGCATACATTGGGGCTAAGGCGACGGCGCTTTCCGGGAAGGATGTATTTGAATTAATTCGGGAAAGAATCGGCAATGTTGCATGTTCGATTCTTTTTGTCGTCGTGCTGATCACATGGTATATGGTAATTTACAGCCAGGGCTCAATTATGCGCCATCTCAATGACATAATGTTTGGTGAACAGGCTGCTGCTGTGGCATACGTTGTAACCATTTTGCTTATTGCATATTTGTACTACGCCAGCACAAATAACCGCATTATCAAGATGGCTTCGATAATGTGTACTGTGATGGCGATTATATTTTTTATTAATGTGTTTTATGTACGTCCAAATATCGGTCAACTGATAGGCGGTATGGTGCCGAAACGCTTCTCCCTTGACGAGGCGATTATCATTGCCGGAGTTATCGGAGGATCCGCGCCGGGAACTTCTGCACTTTGGTATTCGTATTCTGTGAAAAACCAGCAATGGGACAAGCCTTCGGCGCTGGGGTTCATTAAATGGGACCAGATTGTATTTGCAGCAATGTTTACAATCTTCAGCCTCGGTATTTTCCTTTCCGGCGCTGCGGTACTGTTCCCTGCGGGCATAAAGGCCATGTCAGCGGTGGAGGCGGCGAAAGCTCTTGAGCCTCTGGCCGGAGTTTTGGGGACATATATTTTTATAGCGGGACTCTGGGGTGCTGTGTTTACCACTATAGGAGGCATGAGCACGTTAGGTTCATACTGCTTGAATTCGCTGTTCCATATCAGCAAAGACAACTCGGATGTAAAAGTCCGCCGGTTGATCTTGATAGGTATCGTGATAAGCTTGTTCGGAGGCATGTCCGGTGGAAACGCAATGAGTCTGCTGGTAAACTTTTTGGGGCTGCTCAACATTGGCGGATTAGTGATAATAACTATCCTTACTTATCTTACCAGCAATTCGAAATTTTCCGGACAGTATAAAAATAAATGGTATACGACCCTTATGGGACTTATCATTTTGGGATTCAACGCCTATTCGACTTGGACATATATTGCAAGATTCCTATAGGTTCGGTTGCACACTTTTAACTGACGCGTCCTTGGCGGCGAATGCCGTCAAGGACGTCTACGAAACGGAAGGGTGATACATTATGGAATTAGAAAATCGTGTAGCAGTTGTCACCGGAGCGAGTTCCGGCATCGGAGAAGTAATAGCTAAGTTTTACCTGAAAGAGGGAGCGTACGTATATGGCTGCGGGTTAGAGGAACAGGCCGCAATTGTTAATGAAAGGTTCCATTACCACAGAGCAAATATATGCGATCTGGCACAGGCAGACCTTGTAGCCAAGGGATGTATTGAAAAGTTTGGCCGGATGGATATTTTGGTTAATTGCGCCGGAGTGACTGGAATCGGCACAATAGACGATACATCCGTCGCAGAATTTCGTCGCCAATTCGAGATAAACGTCTTCGGCGTATATACGATGACGAAGGCTGCGATAGATTTGATTCGCCAATCAGAGCATGCCGTTATTATCAATATTGTGTCCGAACTTGGGGTAAAATGTATACCGGCACGCGTCGCTTATTGCCCGTCTAAAGCCGCTGTCGAAATGCTCACGAGATGTCTTGCCGTTGACTGTGGGCCGCGTGTGCGTGTGAACGGTATCCTCCCCGGGCTGACCGAAACTCCGATGACGAAAATGCGTTACGAAAACGCACTTGATCCGGAGGCAGAGAGACAGAAAACACGTAACCGGTATATCCTCAAGCGTATGTGTACGCCGGAAGATGTTGCAAACGGCGCCGTTTTCCTCGCCTCAGACCGCGCGTCTTTTATTACAGGAGATATGCTCGCTGTCTGCGGCGGAGGACAGTTTATTACTATGCAGTGAGGCGCGGTCATGGATGCGTTGAACGAAGCTAAGAGCTGCGAAGCTTCATTAATACAGCTGCGGCGCGATATACATAGGCATCCTGAACTCGGGTGGAAGGAACAACGAACACAGGATGTTATCTGCAAAGAGCTTGACGATATCGGATTGCCGTACGAGAAAGTCTGCGGTACCGGCGTTATCGCAAAACTTGAGGGGGATTTGCCTGGGCAAGTAATCGGAATTCGCGCAGATATGGACGCCCTGCCGATATCTGAAAAAAATAACTGCGAATACGTCTCAGAAAATCCAGGCGTTATGCATGCATGCGGACATGACTGCCATGTGGCGATGCTTCTTACTGCGGCTAGAATTTTAACCCGTCATAAAGATATTATACACGGCAGTATAAAATTCATATTCCAACCGGCAGAAGAAATAATCGAAGGCGCACATGAGATGTACAGGCTGAAACAAATGGCTGATATAAAACGCATTTTTGGAGCACATGTCTGGAATGCGTTAGATGTTGGGACTTTTTCTGCGGAATCAGGGGCGCGATTTGCAAGTGCGGATAATTTCTATATTACGGTCCGCGGGACAAGCGCGCATGGCGCGCAGCCGCATAATTCGGCCGACGCGATAGTATCCGCCTGCAGTATAGTTGGAGCGCTGCAGACGATAACGAGCCGTAATGTTGATCCGCTTGAACCTGCCGTTGTTACCGTCGGAACGATTGAAGGCGGCTCATCGCCGAACATAATTGCAAATCAGGTAAAACTTTCTGGAACGGCTAGGTCGTTCAGTCCGCGAGTGCGCGATTTCGTAGAAAAACGTATAGGCGAAATTTCAAGCGATGTCGCCAAGGCGTACGGGACGGAATGTGAATATGAATACCGCCGCTGCACTCCTGCGACGATAAATGATATTGCATCTACTGAGATAGTACGGGACGCCGTCATATCGCTCTTCGGCGATGCGAAGCTTGTCCACCTGGAGAAAACGACTGGAGGCGAAGATTTTGCCTGGTATCTAGAAGACATTCCGGGGGCATATTTATTTATTGGATCCCGGAATGAAAAGGCTGGCAAATATTCCCCGCATCACCACGAATGCTTTGACATTGATGAACAAGCGCTGGTAAACGGTACGGCGGTGTTGGTGCAGATCGGTTTAACTGCCGGACGTGAAGGCTGAAAGGAGAATGACAATGAGCGACAAAATCAACTTTGCGGCCGAGTTTAATAAATCTAAAGAAGAACTGCTGGCTATGGACGAGGTCGAGTTCCGCGCCAGATTTAGAGAACGTTGTCATCATACATTAGAAATACAGTTATATTCGGCCGCATACCGTGGGAAACCTCTTAACCCCAAACAAACCAAAACGACAGAGCTTTTCATGGAAGTGTGGCAAGAGCGCGGAATGCCGGAGACACTGCCGGAATATGTGTTTGCGTCTAGGTTGTTGTCTTTTGCACAGAAATTGGTACGCGGTGAAACGCTTGACCTCTCGCCATATGAAGTTTCGCCGCTTTCGCCAAGCGAACTTTCCGGGTTTGAACGTACTGTGTACGAACGCCGTTCGGTACGGGAATGGAGCGCACGTAAAGTTCCTGACGATATTATCGAAAAGGTTTTGAAAGCCGGTCTTTGGGCGGCACATGCTTGTAATCTTCAGTCCATTCGGTATCTGGTAATGCGTGAAGAACATTGTCCCGGTTTGTTTAGAGGCAGTGATATCCCAGGCGGTCCGCTGCACGTTGTAGTGCTGCAGGATATGCGAGTCTATAAAGCCAATCCGGTGATGCCGGAGAGCAATCAATTATTGGACGCCGGCGCCGCCGGACAGAATTTGGTGTTGGCGGCTCATGCGTATGGGCTCGGCGCTTGCTGGCTGACCTTTACAAGCGAAGAAATGAAACAGAGAATTCGTGACTATGTCAACTTGCCCGAATATATGCGCATGACGACTTATGTAGATATGGGCTATCCGGATCAGTCTCCATATCCGCCGCAGCGAATCTCTGTAGATGAAGCGGTGTACTATTGGAAGTAAAGCATAGCTGCGGTTTACGGCCGCGATATTCAAGATCTATGTCAAAATAGGGCTTAAATAAAATAAATGCATGTTTATATACCAAAGCCTTGTAGGTGTATGAATTGATAAAAGCAACATCTTTGCATAAACATATTTGATTTTAAGCTATAATCTGACTGTGTTGAACCATCGGCGGTAAACGCAGGACGAACCGAAAATCTGTCAAGGGGGAAAGATTATGCCCACATTGAAGGAATTTTTGCGCAGCGAAGTAAAACCGGCGCTCGGATGTACCGAGCCGGGGGCTGTGGCGCTCGCGGTTGCGCGCGCTTGCGCCGAGCTTCCGGACAGGGAGAACGTCGCGGCGGTGCGCGTCACCGTCAGCGCGAATATTTATAAAAACGGGATGGCGGTCGGCATTCCCGGCGCTGGAGGAGCGCGCGGCAACGCGATAGCCGCGGCGCTCGGCGCGATATGCGGCGACTCTTCGCGCGGCCTCGAGGTGCTCGCGGGGACGGCGCCGGAGGATGTGGCGAAGGCTGAGGCGTGGGTGAAGGAGAAGCGCGCGACTATCTACTGCGACCAGGACAGAGGCGGAGTCTACGTCCTCGCCTCGGTCTTTACGCCTGAACACAAGGCGATGTGCCTGATAGAGGGCAGCCATTCAAATATAGTCAAGGTTACGGCCGACGGGGAGACTGTGTTTGAAAAGGAGCGCGTCTCCGGCTCTTCGTCGGGCTTCGCCGACGACGGTTTCCCGACGAAGTTCGCCGACGTGCTCAAGATGGCGGACGAGATGGACGCGGAGGATGAAGATTTCATCTGGGAGGGCGTCGAGATGAACGACCGCATAGCGGCCGCGGGCATCAAGCCGGCAGGCGGAGGCAGCCTCCAGAGCAGTAATTTCGCGCTCGTCCTGCGCGACGACGAAAAGGTCGGCGATTTCGTGCCGGTGTCGCTCGAGATACGCACGACGGCTTCGGCGGCGGCCGAGGCGCGCATGTCGGGCGTGCAGCTTCCGGTCATGAGCAGCGCCGGCAGCGGCAACCACGGTATCACGGCTATAATCCCCATAGCGGTGCTGGGCCGCCGCACGGGCAAGAGCCGCACGGAGATAGCGAAGGCGATAGCCGTCAGCCACCTCGCGACGAGCTTCGTGAAGCGCAACCTCGGGCGTCTCTCGCCGGTCTGCGGCTGCTCCGTCGCGGCGGGCGCGGGCGCGGCGGCCGGCATGACCTATCTCATGGGCGGGAATTACGACCAGATATGCGCGGCTATGAGCCTGCTGCTTTCCGATATAGCGGGGATGCTCTGCGACGGAGCCAAGGAGAGCTGCGCGCTCAAGGTCGGCTCCGCGTCGTCGGAGGCCTACTGCGCGATGGAGTGGGCGATGAGCGGGCAGCATCTGGCCGTACCGCAGGGTGTTTTCGGCGCGTCCATCGAGGAGACTGTGGCGAACGTGGGCCGCGTCTCGCGCGAGGGCATGAAGACGGTGGACCGCGTCATGATAGATATTCTCGACGAACGCCACAGGCCGAACGAGGAAAATTTTTAGACGCCGGGCTTCGCCAGTAAATCTTCCCGCGCGGCGGAAGGCGTTCC
This sequence comes from Cloacibacillus sp. An23, assembly GCF_002159945.1. Taxonomy (NCBI): domain Bacteria; kingdom Thermotogati; phylum Synergistota; class Synergistia; order Synergistales; family Synergistaceae; genus Cloacibacillus; species Cloacibacillus sp. An23. Next base: position 45,032 of record NZ_NFJQ01000003.1, read on the forward strand.
CCGCGCGGTTTTTTATTGCCCGCAGCTTCCATGCCCGCGAGGCATTTTGTTTTATTAAAACGAAGTATTTGTCATAACCTTCCTTCAGGACTACATTTAACCGTGAAAATTACATGCGGCGGAGAGATTTTTTATCGCGCCGCCGTAAAAGGTCTTGGAAGGATGTGTCTGCTATGACTGTTATAGAGAATAAAACTTTCGACGAGGAACGCGCGCTTTACGGCAGCAGGGACGTGACGGTGAAGAACTGCCGTTTCGACGGCCCGGCGGACGGCGAGAGCGCGCTCAAGGAAAGCTCCGGCGTGCGCGTCGAGGGCTGTTTCTGCAATCTGCGTTATCCGTTCTGGCACGACCGCGGCCTTACGATACGCGGCTGCGAGCTGACGGAGCTCTGCCGCGCAGCAATATGGTATTCGGAGGACGTGGATATATCGGATACGAAGCTGCACGGTATCAAGGCGCTCCGCGAATGCGGAAATGTGACCGTGCGCGGATGCGACATAGTCTCGCCGGAGTTCGGCTGGTCCGTGCGCGACGTCACGATGGAAAACTGCACGGCCGAGAGCGAATACTTTATGATGCGCAGCCGAGACCTGCGCTTCACCGGAGTGACATTCAAAGGCAAATATTCGTTTCAGTACATTGAAAACGCCGTTTTCGAACGCTGCTCATTCGACACGAAAGACGCGTTCTGGCATTCGCGCGGCGTTGTGGTCAGAGACAGCGTAATTAAAGGCGAATACCTCGGCTGGTACTCTGAAGGGCTGACGCTCGTAAACTGCAAAATCTCCGGGACGCAGCCCCTCTGCTACTGCAAAGGGCTGAAGCTGATAAACTGCGAGATGGAAAACGCCGGCCTCTGCTTTGAAAAATCCGAAGTCGAAGCCGTCGTCACAACGCCAGTGACAAGCGTCAAAAACCCGCGCTCCGGCGTGATAGCCGTCCCGGCCGTCGGCGAGATAATCATGGACGACCCGGAGGCCCGCGGCGCGGTCGTCGCCGGCGGCGCTGTGAGCTGCGCGGCGCTGTGATAAAGGCCCGGCTTTCCGCGGAAACGGCGCGCGTAAGAAGCAAATGGCGGCGTCCCCTACGGGACGCCGCTTTTCGTATGGAGAAACCGCCGGCTTGCACGCGGCTTCACATAATAACGGGACCGTTGATATAATATTTTCGGTAAGCACATGCGCAACATTATGCCGAAGCATGATTCTATGCGGATATGGCAAAAGAGCTTCGGTATACAGCTTAAAAAACACAAGCCGGCGTGAGGACGCGCCTTTTGCGGCGCACCCGCGCGGGCCGGCGGGCCACAGCGGAAAGGCGGGAGGCAATGACTCAGGTAAGCGAAGCTCTCGGACAGAAAATCAGAGAGATAAGGAAGAACAGGCGCTGCACGCTCGAGGAGCTGGGGCGGGCCGTACATAAGAGCAAGGCGACGCTCTCCAAGTACGAGACGGGGGACATAGTCATAGACGTGGAGACTCTATGCGAGATAGCGCGCGCGCTGCGCGTGTCTGTGTTCAGCCTTATGAATCTGCCGGTCGGGGAAAGCCGCGCCGAGCCGCCGGAGGCCGCGGCGCCCGGCGGCCTGTTCGCCTCGCCGCTGGTCTATCTCTATTATTACGGAGGCGAAGAGAAGGCCGTCCACAGGAGCGTCATCGAGCGCTGCGAGGACGGCGGCGCGAAGCTTTACCACGAGGTCGCCTCCTTCGAGGATTACTGCCTCTGCTCGAAAGTCTACAAAGGCACGGTGCAGGAGTATTCGTTCTACACGCGTCTCCCTTTCGAGAACGAATTCTGCCGTCTCGACAGAATAACGATGATCTTCCCGTCGATGCTCAACGGTCAGAATTTCCTGCTCGGGCATCTGCTCATGATGAACCTTTCCAATCAGCCGGTCGGGGTGAAGGCGCTTGCGGCGAACCACGTCATGGCGGAGGACAGGCGTTTCCGCTCCATGCTGCAGGTATCGCGCGAGGAGCTGCGCCGCGTCCGCCGTACGAACTACTTCACTATAGACAGGGTCTCCGAGGCGGAGGCGTAGCGCTCCTCCTCCGCCACGTACAGCCGCCGCACGCCGCCGCGCGTGACGGCGGCTTTTTTATCGCGCGCCGCCGCGACAAGTTTCCGTGCCCGATGAAGCGCGGAACGGCCGCGCGTTTTATATAAATAGACCTTTTCGTGCCGCCGCGCCTCCGCTCGCGTGCAAGCGCGCATAAAAATCGCGCATACGGCGATTTTGTATATTGTTAAGAAACAAATCGCCCGTCCGTTTTATTTATATGAAAATTATCCAATTTGCTGCAAAGCCGCGCCGCGTCTATATTTCTCAACAGCTTCGCCGCAAAGGGAAAGCCGCGGCGCCGCGGCGGAGCGGGAAGAACCGCGCGTCCCGGCGCGCCTCGCCGCCGGAAGCTGGACCGGGGCGCGAAGGGGGGATGTTATGGCGGAACCAGGAATAAGACGCGGCCTCCTATTGTGGACGGCCGTCTGCCTTATGTTCGCCGCTTCGGCTGCGTCGGGCGAGGTTGCGGTGGCGGATGTGGCGCGGGTGATAGAGTCGAGCCGCCCCGGCATAGCCGGGCGGGCTGTCCTCGACGAGCTGAGGGGCCGGCTTGCGGACGAGCTTGTGCGTTACGCGGAAAAGCTCGGCGAAACGCCCGAAGCCGAGGCGGAGCTGTCGCGCAGATACGCCGAGGCGCAGGCGGCATACAGCGCCGAAGTGCGGCGGATTTCGGAGATACTGACGGACGTTCTGCGCGGCGCCGCGCAGAAATGGCTGAAGAACAACAAGCGCGGCGTCACGGTAATCATACCTGCGGACTCGGCGCTGGCCGCTTCGGGCGGCGCGGACGTCAGCGACGAGCTTCTGCGGCAGATGGACAAAATAATGGTGGATTTCACGCAAAAGCGATGACGACAAACGACAGGAGTGATATATGATGTGCGGAGATGATAAGAAAAACGGCCCGCCAGTGCCGGAGGCCGGGGAAGTGCGGCTTTCTTACGTGCTTTTCCTGGCCATACTGATACTGATGCTCGTCCTCTGCGCCCTGCTTATGGGCTCGGCGGAAGCGAGCGGCGCGGAACGCGGGCAGACGGCGGGGCCCGGTTCGCCGGTCAAGGTGATAGTGGGTCGGGGGCCTTTCTCCATCACGGTCACGGATGATAACAAGGTCACGGCCGCTGGCGCTGCAAATACCAGCGTAGATAATGCCAGCAACAACGCCGGCGATATAAAAAGCGCCGCCGCGCCAGGCGCAGATCGCGGCTCCCTCTCGGTCGAATACGACGACGATGAGAAATATTCGGTCACGCTGGGCAAAAAACGATCGAACGGCACGGTGGGTCAACCGGTCCGCCTGAAGAACGTCAAAAGAGGCGTCTCTGCGCTGGACGCCGTGAACTACTCGCAGCTTGAAGGGGTCGGGACGGCGCTCTCAAACAGAATCGCGAGGGCGATGCTGCGCTCCGTGAACTACGACGACAAGGATAAGAGGGATTCCGTGACCTTAGGGGACGGCAGCGTTCCCGTCAAACTCCGCAACGTCGCCGGCGGCGAAGTCAAGCAAGGCGGGCTCGAGGCCGTGAACGGCGGCCAGCTCTGGAAACTAGGCGAATCGGTCGGGAAGGCGCTCGGCGGCTTCTTTAGTACGAGCAATTACGTAGACGGGGTCGCCTTCGGAGGCTTCGACATAAACGGAGAGAAATTCGCTAGCGTTGAGGAAGCCCTTCAAAAAATCGCCTCTTCCCCCGCTCCAGCCCCCTCTTCGGAGCCGAAGAAAAGCGAATGGACGCTTTCCGTCAACGGCGAAGAGACTAAAATAACCGACGGAAGCCGCATCGCGATAGCCGAAGGCTCCAACATAAATATAAGCAAAGACGGCAAAAGCGGCGAATACCGCATAAACGTCAGCGACGCGCCGTCCTTCGGAAGCCTCCGCGCCGGCGGCGTGCGCATAGACGGAAACGGCATAGAGATGGGCGGCAGGCGCGTGACAGGCCTCGCGGACGGGCGGATCGTCCGCGGCGGAAGCGACGCCGTGACGGGCGGACAGCTGTGGGAAACATATCGCAGAATAGACGAAATAGACAAGCGCGCGAAAATGATAGGCGCGCACGCGGCGGCCCTCTCCGCGCTCCACCCCGTGCCCTACGACCCGTACGCTCCGACGACCCTCAGCGCCGGCATAGGCGCGTACCGCGGCGAATACTCGGCGGCCGTCGGCGCGTTCCACTACGTCCGCGAAAACCTGCTCGTCAACGCCGGCCTCTCGCTCAACAGCGGCGGAGACCTCATGGCCCGCGCCGGCGTAAGCGTAGCCGTGGGCCGCGGCGGGACGCGCGTACAGCCGCCCTCCGCGGACGCTGAAAGCATGCGGCGTGAGCTCGCCGAGCTGAAACGCGCCGTCGCGCAGCTTAAAAAGGAAAACGAACGCGGCAAACAAAAAATACGCAGACTGGAAAAACTGGAAAAGACATCGGACGCGCGGCAAACGACGCGCCGGGACGGCTGACCTTCCTTCCTCCTTGCAGCGCTCCCTCCCGTGTGACGGGCGGCCTTCGGGCCGCCCTTTTTACCTTACGCCCGCGGCGGGGCGGCGCTATTTAGTGTATAATTCGGAGAAGGAGGCCGAAGGGCGAAGCTCCCGGCCCCGCTTGAAAACCGGAAGAAAGGGAAGTGTCATAAAAATGAAACGCAACATTAAAAACGCCGCCGCAGCGCTCGCGATATGCGCCGTCTTCGCGATGGCCGCGCCCTCTGCGCGCGCACTCGACTTCGGAGACATACTCAAAAAAGGCGCGATAGGCGTAGCCGGAGGCTGGCTCGTCACCGCCATATCGCCGCAGATGAACGACTTCATCAACACAATAACCTTCAACAAAGGCGTCGCCTACGACGGATTCACCAAAGTCGTCCCAATAGTATCCATAGGAGACGGCGCGCGCATCGGCGCGGCGCAGGTCGGCGCCAACACGCAGGACGCGATAGACCGCACGCAGGCCGTCGCGCAGCTCGAAGGCGAATTCAGCAGCGTCCGCGCCACCGCCCTCATCCCCATAGACTCGCTCAACCCGCTCAAACAATTCCGCCGCGTCAAAGGCGTCGGCGTAACAGCGATAATCAACGTCAAGCTGTAGGTGGGATAAAATGTCCGACTACCGCCCGCAGCTACACGACATACAGAAAGCCAAGCAGCGCATCAGCGGCGTTGTGGTAAACACGCCGCTCACCCTCAACGTCCCGCTCTCCGAGCGCTACGGGGCCAATATCTGGCTCAAGCGCGAAGACATGCAGATAGTGCGCTCCTACAAAATACGCGGCGCGTACAACAAAATAGCGGGCCTCTCGCCCGAAGAGCTCGCGCGCGGCGTCGTCTGCGCGTCGGCGGGCAACCACGCGCAGGGCGTCGCTCTCGCATGCAGCAAACTCGGCATCATCGGCACGATATTCATGCCGAAACCCACGCCGAACCAGAAAATACATCAGGTCAAAATGTTCGGCAAGGACAACGTCAATATAGTCCTCACGGGCGACACCTACGACGACTCATGCGCCGAGGCGCTCGCCTGGTGCCGCGAGCACGACGGGACCTTCATCCACCCGTTCAACGACCCTCAGATAATCGAAGGCCAGGCGACCCTCGGCCTCGACATCCTCAGCGAAGCCTGCTGCGACTTCCACTACATCCTGCTGCCCATCGGAGGCGGCGGCCTCATGTCCGGCGTCGGCAGCGTATTCAAAAACCTCAGCCCCGACACGTGCGTCGTCGGCGTCGAAGCCGCGGGAGCCGCCTCGATGCGCGCCGCCTTCGACAAAGGCGAGCCCGTCGCGCTGCCGCAGATAGACAACTTCGCCGACGGCATAGCCGTGCGCAAAGTCGGCGACATAACATACGACATCTGCCGCGAAGTCGTGGACAAACTCGTAGCCGTCCCAGAAGGCCAGATATGCACCACCATACTGCGCCTCTACAACGAAAGCGCCATAGTCGTCGAGCCGGCCGGCGCCGTCTCCGTCTCGGCGCTCGAAAACATAAAGGACGAAATACGCGGCAAAAACGTCGTCTGCGTCATAAGCGGCAGCAACAACGACATAACGCGCATGGAAGAGATAAAAGAGCGCTCGCAGCTCCACGAGGGACTCCAGCACTACTTCATAGTCCGCTTCCCCCAGCGCGCCGGAGCCCTGCGCGAATTCCTGGAGCACGTACTCGGCCCGGACGACGACATCACATTCTTCGAATATTCTAAGAAAAACTCGCGCGAACGCGGCCCAGCCGTAGTCGGCATCGAACTCCAGCGCGCCGAAGACTACGCCCCGCTCGTCAAGCGCATGAACGAACGCAACATAGTCTACGAATACCTCAACGACAAACCGGACCTGTTCCAGTTCCTGGTGTAAATATGGACGCCGGACGACGCGGAGAAGATAAACCTACGACCGGCATCATCATGTTATAAAAGCGGCGGGCCTTGAATCGCCGTTTTTATAACATGGGCGGCGGACATCGTGTATGAAAGAAGGATAACCGGGCTGCCTATTTTTAGCCGCCGTCCGAGTTTTCCATGCCTGTTATCTCCCTCATGACAAGCAGAGTATATGTCCTGCCGACGGTTTTATATAAATAATCCATGAAAGAGCTCAGTTCGTCTTTATTTGCTATATGCACTTCAAGCATATAATCGTATTCGCCTGAGACCATATAGATATTGAATACTTCGTCCCTTTCGATAAGAAAATGAGGCACGTCTCCAATGAATTTATCGTCCTTTAATAAAATGAAGGCGTGTATGGCATATCCGAACTTTCCCCAGTCGATTTTTGCGTTGTAAGCGATTATGCCTTTCTTTTCCTCCATCTTTTTCGTGCGGTCGTAAACTGATGAAGCCGAGAGCGCTATTTTTTCGCCGAGCTTTTTATATGATATTCTGCAATCCCTATGCAGTTCATATGCGATTTGAAAATCTACATCGTCCATCTCAAGTCTGGTCGGTTTGATCATACATATCAGCCCCTTTTCGCTATAGTATTCATTGCCATGTTGCTGCAGTTAACGGCATAAAAATAAGGCATACCTATGTGTATGTTGTATATATTCTCCATAATTATAAACAAAAAATTTTTCTGCAACAATCGATTTACCATAGCAAAATAGCAAAGGGCGTCTAAAAAATAATTTTTTCAGACGCCCTTCCGGCGTAGGCGGCTTTACGTACGGTACCGGCCCAGCCGTCTGTCTAAATCTCTTCGACTAATACGCTGTGCTTGAATACTATGCCGTGTTCGGCGAGCTGCGGCATGAGGTAGCTATAGAATTTGTCGTCCGCCGCGAGCGATTCCGGCGCATGGAATCCGGGCTCTGAAATGATGCCGTAGGCGATCGCCCTCGCCGTAGCCGCGCACGGATATCCGGTCGTGCGCGCCATTGAATGCAGCATCTGCTCTTCGTCGAATTTGTCAACTAGGTCCCAGGTGTTTGTAACATACTTTCCGTCTTTGGGGCCTTTTGCGACGACGCGCATGACGGTTAAGTCGCGGTCGCCTTTTTCAGGTCTCAGCGTCCATAGCGGACGGAAAAGCTCCGTTGTAACGTTGAACGGGATCACATCTTTTCCGTCGACGACGACCGGCTCTTTGCTGAAACATCCTGCCGCCTTAAGTATATTGATAGTATCTACGTATCCAGGCCAGCGCATCGTCTTTTCTGCTACGAATTTTCCTTTGACGTTTTCAGAAGCTGAACGAAGCCCGTCGGTGAAGAACGCTTCAAGTCTGCCTACGCCGGGGATATCTATTTCTTCAAGGCCGCTGAGCGCAGGTGTTTCGGTGATTTTGTTGTCCTTCACGTATCTGGCGGGCCAGCAGTATTCGTTCATCGTATCTTCAAGGCAGAAAACGGTTCTGTAATTGAACGGGGGGTCAAGCTTATCCGGGATTCCCCCGACATATATGCATCCAAAATCAAGCTCGTCCACCATCGTCCCGCCTCTTGCCACAAGATAGTTCGACATGCCGGGGGCTATCCCCATATCGAAGACGGCTACGGAACCGCTTTTCTTTGCTATCTCGTCCATCCCGCTGCTATGCAGATAACCGCTTGGACTTACGTAGTTTTTTCCCATTTCGAGTATCTGCTTCTGTGAGGCCTCCTCGAGATGGCTCGGAAGGAGCCCGCATATTACATCGGCGTCTTTTGCCGCTTCAGCGAGGGCGGCGGCATCGTCGGCGGATTTCTGGATCTTTTTGATGTCGTTTCTGTCTCCGAGCGAAGCCAGTGCTTTTTCAAACGGATCCATTACCGTGACCTCGAAATCCTTCGCGAGGTCTATGGCGACGGTTTTCCCTATGAGGCCGCATCCTAATACCAATGCTTTTTTCATTGTCATCTGCTCCTTTTATTATTGGATTATTTATCTACGTCAACTTTGCTGTATTCCTCCAGTCCCCACAGCTTACGCGGGCCTTCATAGTCCTTCAATATAGATATAAACTTTTTGGACAGGAGGAGTATCACGACAAGGTTCACGTAGGTCGGTACCGACGACGATATATCGACGATAAGCCAAGCGTAAGATACGTCAGTATGCATGACGTCGACCATGTAAGCCATAATCAGGCCGAAGAACGGCGTTGAGATCCGAAGCATACGCAGCGCGGTCTTTCTGACACGGGCGTTATTTTTGAATGCGTATTCCAGAATGGAGTGGAAGTAAGAAAACCAGCCGGTAACGGTAGTCCATGAGAACAGGAACAGTGAAAACGCTATGAAATAACCGGCGAACGTTTTACCTAGACCGTGGGCGAAAGCATTTATAGTAAGCGTAGAGCCGGAAAGGCCTGAGCTCCATTCGCCAGTGATGACTATTACGAGCCCGGTTGTAGAACAGACGAGCATGGTGCTCATGAATACTTCCATAATGCCCCACATCCCCTGTTCCACGGGATGGTTCTGCTCGGCCGTGGCATGCACCATAGGGCTTGTGCCCCAACCTGCTTCATTGCTGAAGAGGCCGCGTGAAATGCCGGTTCTTGCTATGAGCATAAACGAAGCTCCGGCGAAGCCTCCCACCGCGGCAACCGGCTGGAAAGCGGACTCCACGATCAGTGCTATCGCAGACGGAAGACTCGTTATATTAGTAATGATGATGTAAAAGCCAAACACCATGTACATAATTGACATGAACGGCATCATAAACGACGCGAAATTAACGACGCGATGCATGCCGCCCCAGATGACGACGCCGCACATGAAGCAGAAGAAAGTCGACAAATACATCACCCTGACTCCGGTGATTTCATGAAGAGCCTCGCCTACCGTATATGCTTCGGGAGCCAAGATAAGCTGCAGGAACAAGCTGCCGCCGAATAACACTGCGAATATTTTCCAGCACTTGATTTTTTTGCCAAGCCCCTGTTCTATGTAAAATAGCGGGCCGCCTACTTTCTTGCCGTCTTCTTGTTTTCTGTAATATACGGCCAACGTCACCTCGGCCATTTTAGTCATCATACCGACGAGAGCCGTCATCCACATCCAGAACAGCGCGCCGGGGCCGCCGAGTGCGATCGCGCTGGCTACTCCGCCTATATTGCCAGCGCCTATACATCCAGCGATGCCGACCGCTGCCGCCTGATACGGAGAGATTTTGTTCTTATCGCTGGGCAGCATCTCTCCAGAACCTTTGCCGAGAAAGCAGAAGCGGAATGAATCCGCGAAATGACGCAACTGCCAGAATTTTGTTATGATGGTGAAATACAAACCGGTACCCAACAGGCCTATAAGAAGCGTTGGCCCCCACAAAACGCCGACAACCTGGTTTAGGAACTGTTCCATGCAAGGAATCCCTCCCTGGTTTTTTATGATAATTTGTCCGGTACCGAATGATATTATTTTATTCCATTTAATTTAATATTATCAACAAATAATATATTATAATGCAATAAATATTCGGATAATTTCTTATTTTAGGGTGCATAATACAAATACTATCCAGCACCGCACATATTTGAGGTGTGGAAAAAGCTAATATAAAGGAATGTTTTGGATGCGGCGGGCAAATATATTTTTTTAGAAAAACGACGTAGCCTGTGGGTTTCTCTGCTTGTGGCGATGCTAATTTTTGATGCAGCAGCCGTCAGAGTATTCCTGCGGGCACATGGTACAAGCAGACGGCGGCGTGTATGGTTAGCTGCGCTATGTTTGACGTGATATGCCGTCTTTTATGCCATGTAAAACTAATTTATATACTTACAGTAAGTTTGCGGCGTCAGTAGATGCTGGCATCGCAGTTGGACGCTCTTTAACGCCTCTGTATATTTTTATCGGTGCGAGCGTCCCGCGCACCTTTCGCAGAAGTCTCTGAACAGCGCCGCCATGTCGGGGCCTTTTTCGTCGTAGCGGACGGCTCCGGTCATGCGTTCTGGGTGCCACTGGACGGCGAATATCGGGAGCGTTTCGTGCTCGAGGGCTTCTATCACGCGGCCGTTTTCGGAGAAGGCCGAGGCTTTCAGCCCTTCGCCGGGTTGTCCTGCGGCCTGATGGTGGTAGCTGTTAGCGGTGAAGGAGGGAGGGAAGAGGCAGCGCAGCCACGAGCCCTCTGCAATTTCGACGGCGTGCGTTCCTGGGTCTGGATGGCTTATGCCGAGACATTTTTCGATGTCGCGCACGAGCGTGCCGCCGAAATATACGTTTATCATCTGAAGGCCGCGGCATACTCCGAGTATCGGCTTGCGAGCGGCGGCGAATATCTCGCAGAGCGCAAGTTCCGCGCCGTCGCGCCATTCGTCGGGCCGTCCGCAGAGGCCGCCGTCCTCCATGCCGTAGCGCGCGGACTCTATGTCCTCGCCGCCGGTGAGGAACAGCCCGTCCGCCGCGTCCGCGAGACGCGCGAGGTATTCTTCGCCGCAGCCGCATACGATTGCGGGGACGCCGCCGTTTTCCTCTATCGCCGTGCAGTAGTTCTCAAAAAGGTGAAATTGCATCAGATTGCGCTCCATGTTTTTCTCGAGGCCCGCAGTGACCAGTATCAGCGGCCTGCGTCCGCCGTGTCCGTTGTTCATGTGCCCGCCCTCTCCCCTCAGTCGGTCTTCGGAAGCCGCGTGTTTCAGCGCGCTTCGTAATTTCCAGCTATTATCCCATATATGCGTCGAACGGCGCGCGCTGCGCGTTTCTTTCGAGCGGCGTGTACGGCGCAGGAGCTGGGCTTAATGTCCGTCTTTGCCGGGGGCCGCGCCGTTTTTCGCGCCCGCTCCGGCTTTTTCACATATATTATCCCGTTCGCCGCGCGGCGGCGGCATTTATATGCCCGCGCACAAGCGTATTTTTCCTGAAATCGTTGCTAAATGCGCGGCTTGTGGCTATCATAACAATGTGGCCCGCTTTCGGGCCGGAAAGGGGAGTGCGCCAGATGACGTGATCGTTTCGGTTCGGCTCGTGTACCGGGTCTGTCGTCAACCGCGGCGCGCTCTCGCAGTTTTTTCCCCGTTCTCTTTAAGCGAAGGACTTTTCGTTCGTTTTCTCCTGCGTTCGCTCGGACGGGCGCCTGAGCGCGGGTCTGCCGCACGGCGGCTGGCGCAGCTTCGGCCCGCGCGTTTTATCCGTAGTTTTCGATTTTATAATCCAAATATAAAACGGAGGTAAAAGGACAATGGATCGTATGCTCATGTCAAAGAACGGCCCCGCGATAGCGGGTCTGATTCTGGGCGTAATCGCCGCGTTTCTCGTGAATTTCGGGAATCCGGGCAACATGGGGTTCTGCGTCGCCTGCTTCACGCGCGACATCGCGGGGGCCTTCGGGCTGCATCGCGCCGCGATAGTCCAGTATCTGCGCCCGGAGATAGCGGGCTTCATCCTCGGGGCTTTCGTCTCGGCGCTCGCCTTCTCGGAGTATAGGCCGCGCGGCGGCTCGTCGCCGATGGTGCGTTTCGCGCTCGGCTTCTTCGCGATGATAGGCGCTCTCGTTTTCCTCGGCTGCCCGTGGCGCGCCTATCTGCGTCTTGCGGGCGGCGACTGGAACGCCGTCGCCGGTATCGCCGGGCTCATCTGCGGTATAGGCATCGGCGTCTGGTTCCTCTACGGCGGATTCAGCCTCGGCCCGTCGCGCCCGACGCCTAAGGCGGCCGGGCTCGTGATGCCGCTGTTCGCGCTCGTCGTGCTGATTCTGCTCGTGGCGCGTCCGCTCTTCGGCGCCAAGGGCACCGGCCCGATATTCTTCTCGGAGAGCGGCCCGGGGGCGGCCCACGCGCCGATTCTGATTTCGCTCGCGGCGGGGCTCATCGTCGGCTGGCTCGCGCAGCGCACGCGCTTCTGCACCATCGGCGCGGTGCGCGACCTTATAATGATAAGGGACTGCCACCTGTTCAAGGGCATCGCGGCTTTCATAATCGCCGCGTTCATCACGAACTTCGCGCTCGGCCAGTTCAAGCCGGGATTTGAGGGACAGCCGGTCGCCCACACTATGCAGCTCTGGAACTTCCTCGGCATGGTGCTCGCGGGGCTCGCCTTCACGCTCGCGGGCGGCTGCCCCGGACGTATGCTGATTATGTCCGGCGAGGGCGATTCCGACGCCGGCAGCTTCGTGATGGGGATGCTTCTCGGCGCGGCTTTCGCGCACAACTTCTCGCTCGCCAGCTCCACGTCGGGAATAGGCGCTTTCGGCGCGCCGGCTACGATTATCGGCCTCGTTTTCTGCCTGATAGTCGGTTTCGCGTTCAAGAATAGAATGGCCTAGGAGGCGCATGAAAATGGAAAAAATAACTGTGGACGCGCGCGGCCTCTCCTGCCCGCAGCCCGTCATAGAGACCAAGAGGGTGCTCGACAAGCACAGCTCCGGCACGGTTGAGATACTCGTGGACACCGTGACCTCGCGCGAGAACGTCCTGCGCTACGTCACGAACGCCGGCTGGAAAGGCGGATGGCGCGAACAGGACGGCGGCTACGCCGTGACTGCGACGAAGTAACACCGCGCATTTTAATCTACAAAACGCCGGAAGTGCGCTAAATGCGCATCCGGCGTTTTTGTAAGAGTAAACCGTATGCTGACATACAAAATAGTGTCGTTGTATTTACGTATGATATGTTGAGATATGCACCCTGTTATGCCATAATGATTAAATGATTTTTAATGTAGCGGGGTTCTCTTCTATGATTTATAACTATAATAAACTATGGCAACTATTGATAAATAATGGAATGACGAAAACTCAAATGCGCCAGTCGGTAGGTATCAGCGCAAATCTACTTGCGAAGATGGGAAGAAATGAACCTGTTTCGCTGAATAGTTTGGCAAAGATATGTACCACGTTGAACTGTGGACTTAATGATATTATAGAAATTATTGAAGATAATCAGACCATAATTCCAGAAACCATACGGGATAGCGTATCAGATGCCACTGTAAGAAATTGGGAAAAACTTAAAACAACATTGATTGGGCGGCTGACCACACGTGCAAATAAAAGAAAATCGCAAAAACGTTTCATTCCATTAGAATATAACTGCAATAAGGACAATATCCCTTTTGTCCAAGGTATTTTGGAGTATATAGACGCTAATAACCTTGATATTATGTCATCCATGTATTCTTTAGGGATTAGCCTGTTAAATAACGCAAAGATTTATAATAAACAACATGTAAAAAGTACTTTAAAAGAATATGAATATGTTGATGTTGTGGATGAATTGACGAGACTTAAAATACCGGATGATGAATTCGATATTCTAGGATTGATTTATCAATCATATTTGCAAGAAGGCCAAAAAAATATTATCGGTTCATATTATACGCCACAAAGAATAACACACAATCTGACATCGAGATTTGATTTTTCTAATGGCGAGCTTTTTCTTGACCCATGTTGTGGGAGTGGAGCCTTTCTGTTAAGCGTTAAAGTGAAAAATCCTAACCAGATATATGGAATAGACAACGATAAGATAGCTGTCTTGATTTCTAAAATTAATATATTGTTGAAATATAAAGATATTGAATTTATCCCACATATTTACTGTCTTGATTTTTTAATGGGTAATTCGATCACTCAGCGGCATCCAGTATTTGAAAAGAGATTTGATTATATTGCTACAAATCCACCATGGGGCGCGATGCGCGATAACTACAAATATATAGAGACCATAACGTCCAAAGAAACATTTTCATACTTTTTTGTAAGAGCATATGCACAATTAAAGAAAGGGGGCATAATAAGGTTTCTTTTTCCGCAAGCAATTTTAAATGTAAAAATCCACAAGGATATAAGGAAGTTTATTCTTAATACAGCAAAACTCGCAAGCATAACGATATACGATGATATGTTTTCAAGTGTGACAACAAAGTATGTCGATATTGAGTGTGGTAGCAATGCTAATAATGAAATATTTTATATGTATACAAACACCGAGAAAAGAGCTATTGCAATTAAAACTGTTTATGAAACAGAGAATTTAATATTTAACCTTCTGTCTTACGAAGACATTTCTATTATTCAGTGTGTCAAAAATAAAGGCAAATTTTCTCTCACTAATAGTACTTGGGCATTAGGTATTGTTACAGGAGATAATAAGGGCAAGCTTTCCTCAAAATGTTTTTGTGGCATGGAGAAAATATACACTGGGAAAGAAATACAACCATATTTTTTAAGTCCAGCAAAAAACTATATTTTGTATGATAGAGCCAACTTACAACAAGTTGCTAAAGAAGAAATATATCGTGCGCCAGAAAAATTAGTATACAAGTTTATATCAAACAAGCTTGTTTTTGCGTATGATGATAGCGCAAGTCTTTTTTTGAACAGCGCTAACATCTTGATTCCTGCCATCCCTTCTATGGGCATAAAGACTGTAATGGCCTTTTTAAACTCGACATTATATCAATTTTTATATATTAAGCTTTTTGGTGAAGTAAAAATACTAAAAGGAAATTTAAATGAATTGCCATTTCCTGAGATAACCCAAGAGGAAAATGACAACTTAACATTATTGGTAGATGAAGTTTTAAGTGGTAATAGATTTAAACGAGAAGTTATTGATAATTATATTTTTTCAATATATGGTTTATCTGGCAAACAAATAACTTATATACGGAGTGTAATAAATGGAAAATTTAATTAAGGAATTAAGGACTCAAATTGCTGCAATGAACAAAACACATGTGGGCAAATATAACCTAAGCGATAGTGTGTTGGATAATTTATATTCTGTCTATCCTTTTAACAAATTTGAATACATCATAAGCCATTTGATTGGTACTGACACAATTTCACTTCAACAATACCTTAATCTCCGTAATGAATACTTAGAACGAAATAAGTACTTATATGTTTTTGAAATTACCGCACCGCGCACTTTTGGGGAGACATGGGCACAACGACACCTTAATGAAATTGTGCCCGAACTGCGACGCCCATCAACGTCTTATGACCCTAATTACTCAGGACAATATGATTTTTTGTATGATGGGATTAGAATTGAGGTAAAAGCATCAAGAGCCGTTCGGCGAAAGAGTGGGGATTCCTTAATAATTAAAGCGTTATCAAGTGATTCAAAATATGGTTTTGATATGAATTTCCAACAGATAAAACCATCTTGCTGTGATGTGTTTGTCTGGATAGCAGTATGGCGTGATGTAATACGTTATTGGGTACTTTCCAGTAATGAAGTTGCAACTAATAAATACTATTCAACCGGCCAACACAGAGGAAATCATGATGAAGGACAGCTGTGGTTGAAAGAAACGAATATTAATGATTTCAATACTTATGAAGTTGGCGTTCGTGATATCTTATCTAAGATTGTCGAGAAGGGCAGGCATAATTAGCATCTCTTTGTGCCACATATCACTGTATTAAGTCATACAAAACTCCCGAAGCACCACGTTCTCTGCGCTTCGGGAGTTTTGCCCCGGTATCTCGCGCGCGCTTAACGCGCCGCGGTTTCGCCCCGCAGCCTTTTTATGTCCGCGCCGTATTTTACGGCGATTATCTCGGACATTATGGAGACGGCTATTTCGTTGGGCGTTTCGGCTTTTATGGGGAGGCCGATCGGCTGGTAGATGCGGTCGAGGTGCGCGGCTGAGACGCCTTCCGCCAGCAGCTTGGCGCGCACGGCGGCTATTTTGCTGCGCGAGCCTATCATGCCGTAGTATGCGCCGGGCTTGCCCTCGGTGACGCGGACGGCTTCGGCGTCGAGCGCGTGTCCGCGCGTCATTATCACGACGTAGCTGCGGCTGTGGAGCGCGAGGCCGTTTCCAAAAATTTTGTCTATCGGGCAGACGATGTTCCGCGCCCACGGTATGCGTTCGTCGTTGGCAAATTCCGGGCGTTCGTCCCATACCGTGACGCGGAAGCCCGCGAAGGCCCCGAGCTCGGCGGTCGCGCGCCCGACGTGGCCCGCACCGAATATCACGAGCTCGTCGCCGAGGCCTATGACCTCGATGAACACGTCGGCCTCGCCGCCGCAGACCATGCCGTCCTTCGCGGTGAGGCTTTTGTGCCAGAGCGTGGATGTCTCGCCGCTTTTCATAAGCGCGAGCGCCTTCTGTATCGCCTCGTATTCGATGAGGCCGCCGCCTATCGTGCCCTCTATCGAGCCGTCGGGGCGCACCCACATCGACGCGCCGCGGCTGCGCGGCGTGGAGCCGGTTTCGCGCACGACGGTGCAGAGCGCGCCGACCGCGCCCTTTTGTATCTCTGCATTGATTTTGTTGAGAAATTCCGCGTCCATTTTACTCGCCTCCGTTTCCGTTTAACTTCCCGCCGCGAAGGAGCAGGCCGGATAGTGGCATACCTCGCAGTGCTCGCAGAGGCCGCCGACTCCCCAACGGCGCACAAGGTCGCCCGGCTCTATTCCGGCGAATATGAAGGGCAGCAGCTTGTCGAGCGCGGTGCGGTCGTCGAAGGCGACGCATGCCGGCGCGCCTATGACGGCTACGTCGCGGCCGTCTTTGGGCGACTTCGCCCAGCCGAGCATGAGCATCGCGCCGGGAAGCGCGGGCGTGCCCTGGAATGAGATTTTGCGGCACTGCGAGCGTATCGCGCCGGGGGTCTTGTCGTCGGCGTCCACGCTCATTCCGCCGGTGCAGATCACCGCGTCCGCGTCTTCTTCGAGGAAGGCCCCTATCGCCTCGCTTATCTGCTCGAGCGAGTCGGTGCAGAATCTCTGTCCCATGAGCGAGCCGCCGAGCCTTCCGAGCTTTTCGAGAAGCTTGGGGCGGAAAGCGTCTTCGACGCGCTTGTCCACGATTTCCTTGCCTGTCGTGACGAGGCCGACGCGGAGCGGGCGGAAGGGAAGTATTTTGAACGGCTGGCTGCCGCGCACCGCCGCGACGGCGCGCTCTACGCGGTAGTCCTCGAGCACGAGCGGGCGGATGCGGAAGCCCGCTACGACCTGCCCTTCGAGCACGGGGCGGTGCGGCGCGAGCGCGGAGAGCACCCAGTCCGGGTCCTGGTTGACGCGGTTGACCGTCTCGGCGAGATACCAGAGAAGCCCCGATTTTTCGGCGACGAGGTTGCATCTGCCTTCGGCGGGCGGCGTGACGCGGAGGTTCTCCCCGCAGAGCGCCTCGCCCAGCTGCATCGCCGCGTCGTCCTCGTGTACGTCGCCGGGCGACAGCTCCATAACGGAGAGGTTTTCGCGTCCCATGTCGCGCAGCGTCTCGAGGTCGGCCTCCGTTATGACCTGGCCTTTTTTGAAGCGCGCCGATTTTTTGTGATTTTTCGCGTCGATCTGCGTCAGGTCGTGCGCGAGCGGCAGCCCGACGGCCCGCTCGAGCGGAATCTGCGTTATCTTCATTCGTTGTTTTCCTCCTCCTTGACTCCGTTCTGCACGGCGCACTCCGCGCACCTGCCGTAGACTACGAACTGCTTGCCCTCGACCTCGACGCCGTCCGGCACGCCGACGCGCGGCATTCTCTGATCCGCGAGGCAGAACATCCTGCCGCATTCGAGGCAGAGGAAGTGCGGGTGGTCTCCCGGGCAGCCGTCCGATTCGTCGCCGTGCGCGCAGAAGCGCCACACGCCGTCGATGCCCTGCACCTGGTGGACGATGCCGGCCTTGCGCAGAGTTTCGAGCGTGCGGTATAGCGTCACGCGGTCAAGATGCTCTTCGATCTTCGAGAGGATTTCCGAGTGCGAAAGCGGCGAGCCGCAGGCGAGAAGGAGCTCCAGTATGATCCTTCTCTGGCGCGTCGTTCTGAGTCCGGCGTTTTTCAGCGTCTTTTCTATATTCAAGGCCTTTTCCTCCGATGTTGAAAATAAGCGAGCCTTCCTAATTATATATTTATAGGCGAGATAAACGCAATTACATTGCGCAAAATATATTCTTCGCGCGCCCGGGGCATTTTGTAAGATTTTAATGTAAACTACGCCGTTTTCGTTAAGCGCGGCGGCGCGCGGCCTTTCATAAATCGGGCGAACGCGACAAACGGCGCTTCTGCGCTAAGTAAAACCGCGGTGCCTTTGCACGGCGCTTGTTGACATTTGTAAAAACTGCTTTTATTATGTAGCTTGCTATGCCACGGGGATTCATGTTCCCGATTCCGGCACGAGGGGAAGGGCGCTGTGATGCGTGTAAATAACATATCCAACGTTATCAACGTAGTCGTCGTTATTATTAGCAGCGGGTCCCCCGAAGTGACCGGCGCTTAGCGGCTGTGTTAATTTCGGACCGGGACCCGCGAGGGGTTCCGGTCTTTTTTATTTTTGAAGTTTTGGAAGAAAGGGCGTTTTCAGAGTGAAGAGTACTTTCAGCATCATATCCGAAGATAATCCGGGTGTGCTTATGCGTATCGCGAACCTCATATGCAGGCGTGGCTACAACATAGAGAGCCTGAGCGTGGGACGCACGGACGTGCCGGGCCTCTCGCGCTTCACCGTCATCATCGAGGGCGAGGAGGGCGCTTACGAGCAGATACGCAAGCAGCTCATGAAGCTCATCGAGGTCGTCGAGGTGCGCAATCTCACAAAGGAAGGGCCCTTCGTCGAGCGCTGGCTTTCTCTGGTGAAGGTCATGGCCCCGGTGGACCGCAGGCCGCATATTTTGCAGACGGCGGAAATTTTCCGCTGCCGCGTCGTGGACCTCGGCTCCGACGCCATTACGCTCGAGGTGACTGGCGACCGCGGCAAGGTCGAGGCCTGCCTCGAGGCTCTCAAGCCCTACGGCATTCTCGAGACGGCGGGCTCCGGTCAGGTCGCGCTCTCGCGCACCGGCTTCGGCAATTAGGTTATCACGGGCTTTAACGGCTTAGCGATATAAATAAAAACATATTTTTAAGGAGTTGTTTCACAATGGCAAAGGTTTATTACGACCGCGACGCAGATCTCAGCTTCCTCAACGGCAAGACGATAGCCATCCTCGGCTACGGCAGCCAGGGGCACGCCCACGCGCAGAACCTCCGCGACAGCGGAGCCTCCGTCATCATCGGGCTGCACGAGGGCAGCAAGTCGAAGGCGAAGGCCGAGGCCGACGGATTTGAGGTCTACTCGGTGGAAGAGGCGTCAAAGAAGGCCGACTTCATCATGTTCCTGATCCCGGACCACCTCCAGGCCGAGACCTACAAGACGAAGGTCGCCCCCAACATGAAGCCCGACGCGAAGCTCCTCTTCGCCCACGGCTTCGCCATCCACTTCGGTCAGATAGTCCCGCCCGCGTCGCACGACGTCTTCATGGTCGCGCCGAAGGGCCCGGGCCACACAGTCCGCTCGATGTATAAAGAGGGCAAGGGCGTTCCCTGCCTCATCGCCATCCAGCAGGACGCCAGCGGCAAGGCGAAGGAATACGCCCTCGCCTACGCTTCCGCGATAGGCGGAGGCCGCGCGGGCATCATCGAGACCACCTTCCGCGAGGAGACCGAGACCGACCTCTTCGGCGAGCAGGCCGTCCTCTGCGGCGGACTCACCGAGCTCATGCAGCAGGGCTACAGGACGCTCGTCGAGGCCGGCTACCAGCCCGAGATGGCCTACTTCGAGTGCATCAACGAGATGAAGCTCATCGTAGACATGATCTTCGAGGGCGGCATAAGCTGGATGCGCTACTCCATCAGCGACACCGCGAAGTTCGGCGATATGACCGCCGGCCCGAAGGTCATCGGCGAAGAGTCGCGCAAGGCGATGAAGCAGATACTCAAGGACATACAGGACGGCACCTTCGCGCGCGAGTGGATACTCGAGAACCAGACCGGACGCCCGCGCATGAGGGTTTGGGCGAAAGCCGCGCAGGAAGCCCCGAACGAGGCCGTCGGCAAGGAGCTCCGCAAGATGATGCCGTGGATGGAGCAGAAGGAAATACCGAGATTCTAATATCATACACAGTCCGCGCGGGCGGTTCACGCCGCCCTGCGCGGCTTCGCGGCATATCCGCCGCGTAACGAAAAAACGGAACGACCAGCAAAAAGGAGCGCTCTCAATGGCGAAAATGAACGGGGCTCAGATGATGGTCAAGGCGCTCGAGGACGAGGGCGTGAGCACGCTCTTCGGCATCCCCGGCGGCACTGTCATCCATCTATACGACGCTCTTTACGATTCGAAATTAAACCACATACTGATGCGCCACGAGCAGGCGGCGGCGCACGCCGCGGACGGCTACGCGCGCGCGGGCGGGAAGCCGGGCGTCTGCATCGCGACGTCCGGCCCCGGCGCCACGAATCTTCTGACAGGAATAGCGACGGCGAACCTCGACTCGGTGCCGCTCGTCGCGATAACGGGCCAGGTCGCGCAGTCCGTCATAGGGACGGACGCCTTCCAGGAGGCCGACATGATAGGCGCGAGCCTGCCCTTCGTGAAGCACAGCTTCCAGATACACACGCCGGACACAATACAGTCCATCGTCCACAAGGCTTTCTACATCGCCTCGTCGGGGCGTCCCGGGCCGGTGCTCGTAGACTTTCCCGCCGACGTGCAGAAGGGCTTCGGAGACTACAAATATTCCACCCAGCTCGACTTTATGGGCTATCATCCGGAAAACGACTACAACATCGCGCGGCTCGACGAAGCCGTATCGCTGATAGAACACGCCGAGCGCCCAGTGATATTCGCGGGCGGCGGCGTCGTATGCTCCGGCGCCTCCGAGCTGCTTACGGAGTTCGCGCTTAAATACGAAATCCCCGTGACGACGACGCTTCTCGGCAAGGGCGCTTTCCCCGAGTCGCACCCGAGCGGCCTCTCGCTCGGAATGGCCGGCATGCACGGGCACCCGGTCGCGAACCGCGCGCTCATGGCGGCGGACGTCATAATCGCGATAGGCTCGCGCTTCAGCGACCGCACGACCGGAAACCGCCAGAGATTCGCCGCCGACGCGAAAATCATACACATAGACCTCGACCCCGCCGAGATAGACAAGACTGTTGAAAGCGACGTCTGGCTCATCGGCGACGCGGGGCGCGTGCTCGGCGAGCTTATGGGCGCGATGCGCAAAAAAATAGCCGACCACGGCGAATGGAACAAGACCCTCGCCGAAATACGGCGCAAAGAACCGATGCCGCACACGTCCATAGACGGAGGCATCGCCCCCTGGCAGGCGCTCGAGGCCCTATGCGAGATAACCGACCACAAAGCGATAATAACCACCGAAGTAGGGCAGAACCAGATGTGGGCGGCGCAGTTCTGCAAAGTCGAGGCTCCGCGCCGCTTCCTCAGCTCAGGCGGCCTCGGCACAATGGGCTTCGGCTTCCCGGCGGCGATAGGCGCGGCATACGCCTGCCCCGGGCAGACCGTCTGCTGCGTCGCGGGAGACGGCAGCCTCATGATGAACATACAGGAGCTGGACACCTGCGCGAGATACGACATCCCGGTAAAAATAGTTCTTCTGAACAACGCCTGCCTCGGAAACGTGCGCCAGTGGCAGTACCTCTTCTACAACTGCCGTTACTCCAACACGATATACAGCCGCAACCCGGACTTCGTCGCGCTCTCTGAGAGCATGGGCGTGCCGGCCTTCTCGGTCTCCTCGCCCGACGAGCTGCGCCCGTCGCTCGAAAAGCTCTTCTCCGAACCGGGGCCGGCGCTCCTCGACGTGAGGATACCGCAGGGAGCGATGGTTTTGCCGATGGTATATCCCGGCAATTCGATAGATAATATGGTTACAGATCTATAAATTTTTCAGAGAAGGTGTGGAAATGAACAGCGACAAAGCGAAAAAAGGCTATATGCGCAGCCCGCACCGCTCGCTACTCAAAGCGGCGGGCTACACCGACTGGGAGATAGAGCGCCCGTGGATAGGCATAGCGAACGCCTATAACGCGGTCATACCCGGCCACGTCCACCTGCGCAACATAACCGAAGCGGTCAAGGCCGGCATCTACGCCGCCGGCGGGCTCCCGATAGAGTTCCCCGTCATCGGCGTATGCGACGGCATAGCGATGAACCACGAAGGGATGAAATTCTCGCTCCCGAGCCGCGAGCTCATCATGGACTCCGTCGAAGTAATGGCGCGCGCGCACGCCTTCGACGGCCTCGTCCTCGTGCCCAACTGCGACAAAATAGTCCCCGGCATGGCGATGGCGGCTGCGGAGCTGAACCTGCCCGCGGTCGTCGTATCCGGCGGCCCGATGATGGCGGGACAGAACAAAGGCAAAGTCCTCGACCTCAACAGCGTCTTTGAAGGCGTCGGAATGCGCGCCGCGAACAAGATAGACGACGCGGGCCTCCAGGAAATCGAAGACAACGCCTGCCCGGGCTGCGGCTCCTGCTCCGGCATGTTCACCGCCAACACGATGAACTGCATGATGGAAGTCCTCGGCCTCGCCCTTCCCGGCAACGGCACCATACCGGCCGTGCACGCGGGACGCATCCGCCTTGCTAAAGACGCGGGCCGCGCCGTCATGGACATGGTGGAAAAGAACATCCGTCCGCGCGACATACTCACGATGGACGCCTTCCGCAACGCCGTGGCCGTAGACCTCGCGCTCGGCGGCTCCACCAACACCTCGCTCCACCTGCCCGCGATAGCGTGGGCCGCGGGGCTCGAGCTGCCGCTCGACCTCTTCAACGAAATCGGCGCGAAGGTGCCGCACCTCTGCTCCATGAGCCCGGGCGGCGCCCACCACATCGAAGACCTCTGGCGCGCCGGCGGCGTGCAGGCCCTGATGAAAGAGCTGCTCGACGCGGGCCTCATCCACGGCGAAACGATAACGGTAACGGGACACACCACAGCCGAAAACGTCGCGAACGCGAAAGTCTCCGACGCTGAAGTCATCCGCCCGATAGACAAGCCGCACCACAAAGAAGGCGGCCTCGCCTTCATCAAAGGCACGCTCGCCCCGCTCGGCGCGATAGTCAAACAGGCTGCCGTAGCGCCAGAGATGCTCGTCCACCAGGGTCCCGCGCGCGTATTCGACTGCGAAGAGGACGCGAGCGCCGCGATAATGAACAACGAGATTAAAGACGGCGACGTCGTCGTCATCCGCTACGAAGGACCGAAAGGCGGCCCCGGAATGCGCGAAATGCTCGGCCCCACCTCCGCGATAATGGGACAGGGCAAGGGCGGCACCGTCGCGCTCATCACCGACGGACGCTTCTCCGGAGCGACGCGCGGAGCTTCTATAGGCCACGTATCGCCAGAAGCCGCGATAGGCGGCCCGATAGGCCTCGTCGAAGAGGGCGACATCATCTCCATCAACATACCGGAGAAACGGCTCGACCTCCTCGTTTCCGAAGAAGTCCTCGAGGAACGCCGCAAGAAATTCCAGCCGCACGTCCAGCCGACCGACAGCCCGTTCCTCAACCGCTACCGCGCCTTCGCCACCTCCGGCGTAGAGGGCGGCGTACTGAAAAAGCAGTAAGGCCGGCAACCCGTTTAATAAAACAAAAGAAGCAAGAAAGCCGCGGCCCGATACACAGCCGCGGCTTTTTCTTATCCTCGCTCTGCGAAAGCAAAGCCGCGCGTTTTCTTTCGCGCGCCGCGCACCGTACATCTCAAGCGCCTAGAAGCCTGCGCTGTTTTTATATAAGTTTATAAAAATATCATGATGAAATTTAAGATTATTGTGCTATCATTTACACATCGCGGAAACAGGAACGGAAGTTTCCGCGATATATATTTCCGCGGAGCGGAAGAGGAGGTTTGTTGATGACGGGAAACGAGATATTCTGGCATTCAGGGACATGGGGACTGTTTGCCGGACAAATTTTCGTGCTGCTGCTTATCTTTTTCCTGTATTTTTATATGGGAAAGAAAGAGAAGGAAGCCCGGCGCGGCAAGTAGCGGCGTCACGGCGTGCGTTTTTTACGAATTATTCGGACGAAGGTGAGTTTGCTGTGAATTTGGTGTTTGTTTCATTTTTTCTGTATCTTGCTGTGATTTTCGCCATAGGCGTGGTCACGATGCGTATGGGGCGGACTTATGAAGATTTCCTCATCGGAGGGCGCAGGATAGGCCCGTGGGTATCCTCATTCGCGCTTATCACGTCGTACATGAGCGGCTACACTTATACCGCGGCGCCGGGGCTGGGGTACACCGGCGGTTATTCCGTGCTGTGGTGGGCGACCGGAGACGCTCCCGGCAACGCGCTGAGCTTCGGAATCCTGGGCCGCCGCATCAGAAAGTACTCGGAACTTCTCGGCGCGATCACGCTGCCGGAGTATTACGAGAAGCGCTTTAACTCGCCCGCGCTCCGCGTTATCTCCGCCGCCATCATACTGCTTACGGTGAGCATGCATCTGGTGGCGCAGTGGACGGCCTCCGGGAAGCTTTTGAGCGTGGTCTTCGGTACGGAATATTTTACCGGTATGGTGATAGGCTGCGCCGTCGTGCTGATTTACACGATAATGGGCGGCTATCTCGCCGTCGTATATACGGACTTTGTGCAGGGGCTGCTGATGTTTTTCGGGACGCAGATGCTTTTCTGGGTCGCGCTCGGCAGGATAGGCGGCTTCGCGGCTCTGAACGACAAGCTCGGAGCCATCAACCCGGCGCTCGTTACGCCCTGGGGGCCGGACATGGCGTATTACGGGCTGCTCGCCGCGGCGACGCCGGTCATACTGATCGTAATGGGAAGCTTCGGTATGCCGCATATCACGATCAAACATTTTTCAATGAAAAATCCGGACACGGCGCGTCAGGCGATGCTGATAACTGGCGTGTTCGTCGTTCTCTTCAGCTTCGTCTATTATATGACCGGCGGCCTCGCGCGCGTCATCCTCGGAGAGAACCTGGCCGACGTCGAGCAGGCCGGAGTCATGCTGTGGTTCAAAGTCCTGCCTCCCTTCTGGGCCGGTTTCCTCAGTTCCGCCGCGGTAGCCTCTCTGATGTCTACGGCGGATTCCTTCCTGCTTCTGCTCGTTTCGACGATAGCGCACGATTTGCTCAACAGATTCTCAAAGAATGAGATTCCGGAGAAGAAGCGCATCGCGATCGCCCGCGCGCTCGTCCTGATCGTCGCCTGCGTATCGTTCGCCGTCGCGATGAATCCTCCGGCGCTCGTCTTCACGATAGTCATATTCGTTTTCGGCGGCATGGCGCTCGCCTTCGGCGTGCCGAACCTCTTTTCGATATTCTGGAAACGGACGACCGCGGCAGGGGTCGGCGCCTGCATGATTTCGTCGCTCGTCGTCTATACCGGCGCCACCGCGGCTAAATTTTCGCCGTGGGGCCTGCATCCTTTCATCAGCGGACTGATAGTCGCAGTGGCTGTGCTTGTGCTCGTCTCTCTCGCTACAGAGCCGCCTAAGGGGCGCGCGCTCGAAATGTTCGATTATGCGGCGGCTTATGGAGACGTGCCGCGTTCGGTGGCGGCCGGCGCTTCCGCAAGCGTGCGCGCCGAGGCCAGCCTGGCCGAGGCCGAGCTCGGGAACGGCGTTGATCATAAAGTGCTGGCCGGATCAGGCGCCGCGGCTGCCTGCTAGCGTCGCGGCGGAGGCCGAAAGCGTCAAGCCGGGCGGACGGTACTTCGTCCCGTTCTGGCTCGTCGCATTCGACGTATCCGTGAAATTTCCGCTGGCGAAACGACGGGAAACCTCCGCTTGGCTCGCCGTCAACGCGCTGAGCGGAGACATCGTATATCCCCCCGCCGTGAAGCCCGTCGAGACGGAGGCTTCGGGAAAAGAAGCGCCCAAGCCGCGCCTGTCGTGGCGCGACATGGATGAAAGCCGCTGCGCCCAGGCCATAAACGGCGGGATAAGGGGCCGCGCGCGCGCATGGGCCGACGTAAGCTACACGGCGCGCTCGGCCGAAGTCGTGTATAAAAAAATTCTGGTGTGGCGCGTAAAATTTAAAAACGGGCAGAACCGCCGCATAGCCCTGGATACTCTGAGCGGCGAATACGGCATATTGGACGACGGACAATAATTATAGAAAGGCGGCACTATGACGATGGATAAACTAAAACGTTGGACGGACATGACGTGGATCGACATAAACGAAACGCGCGGGGAAATGATAGCGCTGATACCGTGCGGGTCGGTGGAGCAGCACGGGCCGCATCTCCCGACCGGCACGGACCTCTACATCGCGCAGGGAATAGCGGACAAACTCGCCGGGGCGGGGCTCCCTTGTCCCGCGGAAAGGCTGGTCATGACGCCGCCGTTCTTCCACACCTACGCCAAGGAAAGCGACGCGTGGCCCGGCACGCTCAACTTAGACGGCGCGACGCTCGCTCTGGCCGTGCGCGACGTGGCCGAGGGCCTCTTCCGCCAGGGGATAAAGAACATCGTACTGCTCAACGGGCACATGGAAAGCTACGCCTTCATAATGGAAGGGCTTCAGCTGGCGACCGGCGACAAAAGCGGAGTGAAAGCGATCTCCGTCAACTGGTGGGATTTCATAAGCGACGGGCTGATCGACAAGCTGTTCGGAGACAAATGGCCCGGCTGGGTCGCGGAGCACGCCGCGCTTACCGAGACGTCGATAATGCTTTACCTTCGTCCGGAACTCGTCAGAATGGAGCTGTCGGAGGCGGGCGTCATCCCGGCTCCGCTCCCGTACAAAATATTCCCGCAGAAGAAAGAAACTCTGCCTCCGTCCGGCATGTTCGCGAGAGCGGATGGAGCGAGCGCCGATATAGGAAAAATCCTCGTCGATGAAGTCGTAAACAAGCTCGCTCCCATAATCGAGGAAAACTTCCGAAATTAAGCGCCGCCGGCTTCTGCGGCTGAAACAAAACGCAGCCGCCCGCAGGTCCGGAACAAAGTCCTGGCGGGCGGCCTGCGCTTTATTAGGCCTCGCGCGACCCGGCTTCCCGTGCCGGCCGGCGCGCCGCTATTTAATTGCCGCCGTTCCTTATCTTCTGCGAAATATACACGCCCCCCAATATCAGCGCGCCGCCGGCGACCGCGAACGGCGTGATGCGCTCGCCGAGCACGAGCGCGGAAAAAAGCATCGTCAGAGGCGGCGTCACGTAGATAAGGTTGTTAGCCTTCACCGCGCCGAGATTCCAAATAACGATGTTCCAGCCCCACGTGCAGAAAGCCGAGGCGAAAAGCGCGAGGAAAAGGATATTCGCGGCGACCGCCGGGCGCGCGAGCATCGCCGGGTGCAGGTCTATGACAGGCGTCGCGGCGAGAACGAGCAGCGAAAGCAGAGTGTAAAAAAGCATCTTGCGCGCCGTCTGCACCGGAGTGTACGACGTTCCCGCGCCCTTCACGACGATGCTGTAAGCCGCGAAGGCGCAGGCCGCGCAGAGCGCGAGAAAATCCCCAAGCGGATTCAGCTTAAGCACGAAATGCCCGTTGAAAATAATGAGAAAGATGCCCGCGATGCAGAGCACGCTGCCCGCCGCGAAAGCGCGCGAAAGTTTCTCGTTCTTCGTAAAAAAGTGCGCGGCAATGCCGGTCAGCAGCGGAGAAATCCCGCATAGCAGAACGACGTTTGAAGCCGTACTGTACGAAAGCGCCGTGTTCTCGCACAGAAAATAGAGCGTCACGCCGAGCAGCCCCGCCGAGGCGAGCCGCAGCTCGTCGCGCAGATCGGCCGGCTTCATAAAGCGCGGGCTCGCCGCGACGAAAACGGCGTAGGCGAGCGCGACGCGGTAAAGCAGTATCTCCCCCGGCTCGAGATACGTCAGCAGATACTTCGTCGATACGAAAGTGACGCTCCAAATAAAAGTAACCGCCGCCGCCAGCCCGTAACTGAACAGCCGCCCGCATCTCCGAAACTCCATACCGCCGCCACCTCCGTGAAGATTCAAAACGTCGCCATAAATTATACAGCGCGCCGCGCGGCGGCGTATTGGAGGAAATTGTTTCGACAAAGCCACCTGCCTTTATCTGAGCTTAACAATTTCTTACGATAACTTTTTCTTGCAGGCCTATTTCCTCATATCCATAAATATCTTTGATACTTGAGTAAAGAATTTAAAATGTTAATGAAAAAAATAAATGGATCATATTATTTTTATTTATTTGATTAATACAACAATACTTTTTTATAATATAACAAAGCTACAAAAAATATAAATAATTATTAAATCAATAGGGAGGAATTACCATGTAAGGTAACGCCGTATGTGTATTATTGTCGTTTTGGGATGATTTCTTTAAAGCCTGTTGGCTGGAATCTAAAATCATCGTTTTTTCATTGTGACGTACATTTCTAATTGACAAGGAGGGAATAGTTATGACATTTTGGAATGTCGTAATGGACTTTGGCATCATGAGCGGATTAATTTTGCTGAGCCAATTCTTAAGAGCAAGGCTGACGTTCATGCAGTCATGGTTTATTCCTGCATCTCTGCTTGCCGGGTTGATTGGGCTGCTTTTGGGGCCGAACGGTTTAGGAATCATCCCGTTTTCATCTGCGTTCGGCCAATACTCCGGCGTACTGATAGCTCTGGTGTTTGCCGCCTTGCCGCTTTCTCAGGAGAAAAGCTCTGCTGCCAATGAAAATGTCGGCAAGCCGGTAAGAGAGATGTGGAGTTTTCAGTTGATCGTATTTCTCGGCCAGCATTCGATGGCTATGATATTAGGTGTACTTCTCTTTGTTCCTATTTTCGCTACGCCGGACGGCTTTGGTTTCATGCTTCCTGTCGGTTTTGTCGGAGGACACGGAACAGCCGCCGCAGTAGGAGATTCCTTCGCAAAGCTTGGATGGGACGAAGCTATGGCGCTCGGCATGACTTCCGCGACGGTCGGAATATTGACAGGACTGTTCATAGGCATAGCCCTGATTAAATATGGCACAATCAAAGGATACGCAAGTTATATCTCAAATTTCGTTGACTTGCCCAAGAGTTTCCGTACAGGGCTGATTCCAAGCGGCGAGCGTGAGGAAATGGGAAAGGAAACATTTTCCAGTATTTCCGTTGACCCGCTAGCAATGCACGCGGCGTTGCTGTTCTTTATAGTCTTTTGTGCCAAGTCGATTGCCGATGGAGTACTGCTGATTAATAAAAACTTTAGTTTGCCGATATTCTCTCTATCCGTCTTAGTAGGTTTTCTGCTTATGAAAATATTGAGAATGGGCGGCGGAGAGAAATATATCGATAAAAAGGTCATTACCAGGTTGGGGTCTACGTTTACAGACTACCTTGTCGGCTTCGGCGTAGCATCCATAACACCAAGCGTAGTCGTAAGCTATGCTCTCCCTTTGACGATACTTTTTGCTTTTGGCGTCCTTTATAACTTCTGGCTGGCGCTGTGGTTTGCGCCAAGAGTTTTCACAAAGGATTGGTTTGAAAAAGGGATTTTCACATATGGTTGGGCATCCGGCGTCGCCGCGATAGGTATTACTCTTTTAAGAGTCTGTGATCCTAATTTCAAAAGCACGACGCTTGACGACTATTCAATATCATATCTGTTCAGCAATATGTGGGGTGAATTGATTATCATCACATTCGCTCCGATCATGATCGCCAACGGCCTGGTGCTGCCATACACAGGCGCCTTAGTCACGGCGCTGATTATAGTGGTATTGGTATCCTGGAAAGTGCTGAAAGTATTCCACGCACCTATCCATAAGAGTACTAATTAATAAACGAAGCACTTTAATTTCACTGTATGCCTTGGACACGGTCATCGCCGTCCACAGGCCGTCAGCGATAATAAATAATTATGTAAAGGGGATATGTCTTATGAGCGGCAAGGTTGATTTTCTGTATCTTTCAGAGCCTGATATGATAAAGGCAGGAGTTTTGGATTCAAAGAAATGTGTGGACACGGTGGAAGAAGTTTTCCGCTTACTGTCCAGGGGAGATTACCTGATGGGCGGACCAAAGGAAAACAGCCACGGCGTGATGCTGTGGTTCCCGGAACAGCCGCGCTTTAATATGCCCGTAGCAGGCCCGGACAGACGCTTTATGGCGATGATCGCATATCTGGGCGGAAGGTTTAACGTATGCGGAGAAAAGTGGTACGGCTCGAATGTCGAGAATCCTGCGGCACGGCACTTGCCTCGTTCGATTCTTATGATCGTTCTTAACGACCCGGTATCCTCGGCGCCGCTTGCATTCATGTCGGGAAATCTTGTAAGCGCTATGCGGACCGGCGCTGTGCCAGGCGTTGCAGCCCGCCACCTTGCCAAACAGGACGCGGAGACGGCCGGTATCTTCGGAGCGGGCGTCATCAGCAGGGCGTCTCTTTTAGCGATCAACGCCGGACGCCCGTCTATCAAAACTGCCTGGGTTTATGACATAATAAAGGAGAAAAGCGAAGCGTTTGCCGAAGAGATGAAGGCCAATGGCATACAGGTGCATGTTGCGGAGTCGCCTGAAGAATGCGTCAGAAATTCCGATGTCATTGCGGTTGCGACATCCGGCAAAAACGCGGTGCATATTGAAGAATCTTGGATGAAGGACGGTGCTTTGCTTGCGACCAGCGGAGTCGTGGATGTTTCCGACGAGTTCTGTCTGAATCACAAGATTGTTGTCGATAACTGGAAAATGCACCAGGAATGGCGCGAAGACGGGCTCAATAGCAAGGAAGGGTTAAAATCTTTGTCTACTTGGGCTCCGACGCATCAGGTCATCAGGCTGCAGGTCGAAGGAAAACTTGACGAAGATAAAGATATCATTAATCTTGGAGATGTTGTTGAGAAAAAGGTTCCAGGGCGCACCGATGAAAAAGAAAAAATATTCTTCGTCGCCGGAGGCATGCCTGTTAATGATGTAGCGTGGAGCTACGATGTGTATAAGAATGCTATCGCCAATAACATCGGTATTAAACTCAATCTTTGGGAGGAGCCGCACTGGTTCTAATTTTCTGACTGGTTTCTCTATGTGATTTTACAAGAGTAATTAGCTTAAGAAACAGTTCAAGTGACATTAGATAAGTAATGACCTCCCGGAGCTTATATTTTGCTTCGCATAAGCTTCGGGAAGTCAATTATGAATGGTATTTATTAAATAAACGGAGGAATGTTCGTGAGAATATGGAATTAAAAAATATATATACTTTTCTTCGAGTTGCTGAGCTCGGCAGCTTTACGAAAGCAGCAAATGAGTTGGGCTATTCGCAGTCGACGATAACGGTACAGATAAAACAACTGGAAAATGAATTAGGGTTCTTATTGTTTGACAGGATTGGTAAAAGCGTTTCTATTACATCTAAAGGAGAAGAATTTATAATATACGCAAATAGATTTGCACGTCTGGAAATGGAAGCGCTTAACTTAGGCAACGCCGACAGCTCTGTCGGCGGCGCTTTGCGTGTCGGTGTGCCGGAATCGCTTTTGATTTGGGATTTGCCGCGTCTTATCACCGAATATCATGAACTGTATCCTAAAGTAAATCTTGAAGTTACTGTCGCGAACGGATCTAATCTATACAAATTCCTTCGGGAAAATATGTTGGATGTTATTTATCTGATAGATAATATATCATATAGAAAAGACTATATAAAAGAAGCTATCTCTCCAGTCAATCTCAGTTTTGTTACACACCCGAATAATTTGCTATGCCGCCGTCAGCAACTACATTTATCAGAGATAGCAAAAGAGCCCTTGATTCTAACAGAGCGAAACGCCATTTATAGAAAATGTCTGGATATAGAAGCGGCGCGAAACGATATCGAGCTTGTTCCTATCCTTGAAATAGAGAGCCTTGAACTTATCTTGCGTTTAGTAAAAATGGGGATGGGGATATCTTTTATGCCCAATTTTACGGTACAGGAAAGTCTAGAAAACAAAGAACTTGCTCTCCTTGATGTATGCTGTAGTTCGTTTCACTTATGGAGTCAAGTTGTATACCACAAGAATAAATTTATATCACCACAGATAGAGGCGTTCATACAACTTATAAAAAAACGACAATTGTAGTGCTGTTTTTATTTTTAGAAATGTGTTAGTAGGTATTTATGAATCTATAGTATGTTATTGACCACGGCTCACAAATAAATCGTCTTTGCGCAGTGTAGAATCAATGAATGATTACATTGTGTCAATATTGTTCTGTTATCGTAAGATACGTTGTGCGTGACAATTCGCCCCGTCCTGTGCGTTTTCTCCCTCTCTCCGTCCAATATCTATCATTATGTCCCGCGCCTTGCGTATTACTTCGGCGGCTTTTTTGATGTTCGCGCTCTGCTCTTCCACTGGCACGTCTACGAAGGCGTCGAAGGGGTTGTGCAGCTGCGCGCAGCCGACGTACATGGATTCTCCCGCGAATGCCATGTATGTCGCGCCGGGGAAAAGTCCGGCGAATTCGGTTATGTCTTCTAGCACTTGGGGCGTGAGTATGTAGAAGGCTGTGTGTCCGTCTTCCGCGAAGACGGAAAATTTTCGGTTGAAGGCGGCGTTTTCTGTTTCGATTTTGTGCGGGAGAGTGCGGCCCTTCATTTTGCCGCTTTCTTTGCTTGAGAATATCTGCACGGGCGTTTCGCTGATTTTAAATTCGTGGAAGGCGGAGAATATTATGACCTGCCCTTCGAAGAGCGTCGCGGCTGAGGCCGTGTCGAAGGTCTCGACGCTGCCGGAGCAGAAGCGTATCCGGTCGTAAACTCCTTCGAAGTAGTCTTTCGACTTGAAATATGTCTCAGAGCTTACTGGAAGGAGCTTCGCCTTCGCGATGCCGCCGAATGGGAGGCCGCGCCCCGCCGTGTATTTCAGCTCTGAGAAGCCCGGCGTCTCTCTCATTTTCGTCAGCACGTACTTGTTTTTATAGTTCTGGTTGAATAGGTTGTACGAGCGCGACCAGAAGAGCATAGAGCAGACGGCGTAAAAAGCCGCCGCGACGCAGAATGAGAGCATGAGGCCGCCCGCGGCCATCGCGCCCGCGCCTATCGCCGCCTGCCAGTGTCCTTCCGCTATGTACCGAATGAAATGCCTTTGGCGGAACAACGTGACAACGACGCCCATGGCGAAAACGGCCTTCGCGCCTTTGATCGCGAGGAAGGTCAGGCGGCACACCCTTTTGCGCATTTTTTCCAGCTTTACGCCGCTTATGTTCTGTTCGACTACGGCCATCGTCCGGCTCCGTCCTTTACTGCTGCGCGTTTTTCGCGGCGTAATATTCACTGTATTCGGGCATGAAGCCGAATCTGTCGGTTATCACTTCTTTTGAGAGCGGCGTGTCGAACGCGACCGCCGCGTACGGGATTTTTTTGTAGGGCTTGTCTCCGTTCAGGAGCGCCTCGTATATTTTCCAGCGTTTCGCGGTCGAGGAGTCCGGGTCTCCGGCGTTTTCCCTCAGCCAGTACTGCCCGCCGAGCAGGTAGCTTTCCATCATTTCTTCCCAGCAGGTGAAGGCGGCCTGCGCCAGCTTCCCCGCGTCCACGCCGATGTCGAGGACTTCCTCCATCGAGACGTACCCGGCGTAGTAGCAGTTCTGCACGATGTAGGCGGCGCGGCCGGCGTCCCAGCCGAGCAGCGCGTTTTCGCCGTACCGGCGGTAGGCCATGAGCATTTTGGGAAGGAAACTGTCCTCGTCGGCTTTCTGGTCCGTCTTCTGCGCCGCGGCGATGAGCTCTTCTTCGGAACAACCGGAGTAGAGGGATTCGAGCCGGCGCATTTCCTCGCCGTACCACGCCCTCATGCCGCCTTTGACGAGTTTCCTCATCTCTCTTACCGCGCCCTCGTGCCCCTGTATGCCCCAGTATTCCAGGAGCATTTTCCTAATCGAGGCGAGCAGCTTTTCGTCGTGTTCCCAGCGCGGGTTGAAGATTCCGCCCATCAGGCGGAAGTCGCCGCCGTTCAGCGCGAGCAGGATGGAGCCCGCCGTGTTCATCCATTGCAGCGTAGGGGAGAGCGGGCTGAACATGCGCCGCTTCTCGGCTTTTTTCTTCTGCAGGCGCAGGACGAGGGCCCGCATTGCGAAGACAAAGGCGAGGGCCCCGCCTATCCAGCATGCTAATGCTGCGAACGGCTCTAACGCTGGGTGCATTTTTCACCGTTTCCTTTCTTTCGTAAATTTCAAGACAAGAGCAGGGCGTTTGAAAATTTTTATTTTCCTCTCCGCGCGCCCGTACGAGAATAACTGCCGCGGCGCTTCGGCGTTCGCCTTTCACGCTTGATACGCGCGCGGCCTAGTCCGTGATTATCTCGCGGAAGCGCCTGTGCTGCCAGAGCCACTGGCCGGGGTTGGCGCGGATCATTTTCTCGTAGACCTTGTTCATTTCGACGGTCTGATATTTGATGGCGTCGTCGCGGCTGAGCTCCTTCGGCGCGGGCGGGAGCGGCGGCCCCATCTTTACCGCGAATTTAAAGGGTTCGAGGCGGCGCAGCGCGAAAGGCATCAGCGGCGCGCCCGTGAGGACGGAGAAGGCCGCGGGGCCTGTCGCCGTGCCGGTCTCGTGTCCAAACAGCGGCGCTTTGAAGCCGTCGTCGCCGTGCTGGTCGGCGAGCGCGCCGAAGCAGCCGTTTTTCTTTATCAGCGATATGACGCGGATCATCGGCGCGTGCTTGTCTATCGTCTGAAGGCCCGACGCAGCGCGCAGCGTCGCTATGAGTTTGCGCTGGAACGGGCTGTCCGACTGGCGCACGACGCCGCAGAAGGGCCAGCGGCGCGAGTACCACGCGGGCGACAGCTCCCAGTTGCCTAGGTGCGCGGAGAATATTACGAGCCCTTTGCCCGCGGCGTACGCCTTTTCGATATGTTCCGCGCCCTCCACGCTGACGACCATGCGGTCGATGAGCGTCGGGTCGTGCTGCCACGCGAGCAGCTCGACGCCCGTCCATATCATGCTCTCGTAGGACTCAGCGAGAATCTTCTCGCGCTCGGCTTTGCTTTTTTCCGGGAAGCAGAGCATGATGTTGCGGCGCGCCACGTCCTTGCGTATGCCGAGGAATTTTATCAGAGCGATAAGCGGCAGCGCCAGCGCCTTCGCGCGCCAGCCGGGGCGTATACTCCGCGCGAACGCCATAAAGGCGCGCACCTGCATGTCGGTTATTTTGTTTCTTGTTTCTTCGTTCAAAAACGTCAATCCTTTTTATACACTACAAAATCAAACGCAACGTAATGTGTCACATAACGTTATATATTATATCAAGATATGTATAGGAAAAGGGAAGCTGCAAAATTACCAAATAGCGGGACAAGAAGAACACGTGTCTTAATAAAGGCACGTGTTCTTCTACTTTACTATAACTTTAAGTTAAGTAGTATTAGAAATGCTTAAGCGGCAGACGTTTCTTTCTTCAATGATTTCCACAGCGTCGATATGATGATAGCAAATGCAAGAATTATTATAACCAATGCTATCGGGCGCTCAAAAAATATTGATATACTTCCCCCGCCCAACTTCAAGGCCCTTCTGAATTCACCTTCAAACATGCTGCCTAACACTAGTCCAAGCACAATAGGCGCCGATGGGAATTTTGCCTTTGTAAGGATGTAGCCGACCACGCCGAAAAACAACGTCAGGATGACGTCAAAGAAATTCTGCCTGATTGCGTATGACCCGACCAGAGATAACACGACGAGAATGGCGTTAAGATAGTTGACCGGGACGTTTAGTGTTTTCACGAAAATCTTTATCCCGAATATCTGTAGCAGCACCATGTACATCGTTGCGATGAATACGGCGGTGAAGATGCCTCCGATAAACGCGGGAGAATCACTGAAAAGCATCGGCCCAGGCTGTATGCCGTGTATCATCAGGCCTCCGAGCAATACTGCAGTTACGCTGTCGCCGGGAATCCCAAGCGTAAGCATCGGAATCAAAGCTCCGCCGCATACTCCGTTGTTGGAAGCTTCGGAAGCTATAATCCCGTCTACGTTTCCTTTGCCGAACGTCTCTGGCTCCTTTGAAAAACGTTTTGCTTGGTCGTATGCCAGGAACGCCGCGATATTGCCGCCGGTTGCCGGTATGATTCCTATCAGTGTCCCGATTAGGCTTGATCGTATGATATTGACTTTGTGCGCGAATTGTTCTTTAAAGGGGGGGACGATATTTTTAATCGTGAGATCCTTGGCGCTTAATTTCTCGTTATCTTTATCCAGGCAGCTGTTTAGAATTTGCGGAATGGAATACAATCCTATAAGTGCGGAGACGACGCTGATTCCCCCCATAAGGTTGATACTGCCGAAAGTGAACCGCAAATCTCCCCAGATTGGGTCTACGCCGACGAAAGACAACGAAACGCCTATGAAACCTGCGATTATGCCTTTCATTATCGAATCGCCCGATACTGCCGCGATGATGGATAATCCAAAGAACGCCAGCGCCGCATATTCGGGAGCACCAAAGCCTGTGCATATTTTTGCGAGCATGGGGGCGATAGTGACCAATAGCATCCAGCTTATTATGCTTCCCCAGCCGGATGAAAAAGCCGCCCAGCCAAGCGCTCTCGCAGCCTTACCCTGTACTGCCATCGGATGCCCGTCGATAGTCGTGACGACGGAAGACGGCGTCCCCGGTATATTGATAAGAATCGCAGAAACAGCCCCTCCGGCAATGCCGCCTATATATGCGCCTATAAGCATACTGATTGCGACGACGGGTTCAAGATAAAACGTGAGTGGAATCAGCAATGCGACCGCCATAGTGGCGCTGAGCCCCGGCAATGCCCCAAAGACAAGTCCGAGAAACGTCCCTAAGAGTATCCACAATAACGCTTTGATATTTATAAGTATATCAAGCGCGCCGCCGAGTAGTGTCAGTAAATCCATTGTCATGCCTCCAAACTTATAAGACCGCTGAATTTAGTAAAGGAAATACTCAAGCAGAGGTTCCGGGAAATCGACTTTGAAAAACATACCAAATACTATGTTCATGAATACGGCGACGCCGAGCGCCGTAATAAATGTTTTGGGCATGGAACATGACGGACGAAGCATCTGGGAGACAAAAGCTACAAAAACCACGGTGCTGATGCTGAATCCGGCCAAGTTCCAGCAGAAGGCATAGATTATGATAGATAGGAGGGTTATGTATACTTTTATGTGTGTCTTACCGGCTTCGGTGCCGCCGGTACTTTTCTTGCCTGCTATATAATTTATAAACAGCTTTAGGGCGCAGAGCAGCATCGTTATGATGAATATCCAGCTCGGAAACGTCATCGATGCCGTGTCGCCGCCGCTGGAATAGGATGGACTTGTCTTCGCTATGTATAATAAGTAAGCGAATACGGCAAACAACATACTCAATACGACATTTTCAAAGAAGAATGCACTTTTTCTTGCGTTCATTACGAATCCTCCAAGTTACTAGCCGTAGCAATAAGTTGTGTACTACGGCTAGTATTTGTAAAAATTGACTTATTTTGTAAATATGTCTTTGCTCGCTTTTTCCAGGCCTTCGCTGACTTCTTTAAAGTATTCCACGAATTCTTCTCCGGAAATCGGATTTATGACTATTCCAACGGAGTCTGCAAATTTCTTATAATCGTCAGACTTTATTACTCCTGTAAACATTTCTACGATTTTAGCCTGAATTGCCGGATCGATCTTCTTCGGGCCCATCAGGTAGGCCATCTGCTGGATATTTCCAAGCCTAAATACGTCATATCCTAGGGACTCAAACGTCGGAACTTCCGGCAAAAGAGGAATGCCGTTTTTGTTGAAGACACCGACGATCTTGAGCTCTCCGGCTTTGATCTGGTTCATTACTTCGCTGGGCTTTAGGATTCCGCAGTCGACGTGTCCTCCGATAAGCTCGGCAACGACGCGTGACCCACCGTCGAAAGCTATAAAGTTGAATTGGGCTCCTATCTTTTCCTGCAGCAGAGTAGCGTATGCCTGGTTTACGTTATTGGAACCGGGGATGCCGACCGAGATTTGCCCCGACGCTGCTTTTGCCGCGTTGATAACGTCCTGTGCAGAAGCGTACTTTCCGTTGTTTTTGATGACCATGCACACGGGTTCTTCTGCGATCCCCATCATGTTTGCGGCGGAATCAAGCGGAGCCGCGACTCTTCCCTGAGCGACGAGCGCGATGTATGAACTGGTCGCTATGCCGAGCGTATATCCGTCAGGGCGTGCGTTCTGAGCCTCTAATATGCCGACCGCGGAGCCGCCGCCGGGGACGTTTTTGACTACGATATCCACATCGTACATTTTTTTGAAGACAGGCTGCATAGCGCGGGCCATTAAGTCGTTTGTCCCGCCGGGGTTCCAAGGCACCACGATAGTAATTTCTTTTTTCGGATAGTCCGAAACGGCGTCAGCATAAGCTTTTGCAATGCCGTTGGAGGAGATCATGAGCAACGCAAGCGCCAAGATTCCAAGTAACTTTTTCATAACATAACACCTCTCTGTTTTAATCTGTATTTTTCTCTACAGTTTTCTTAATGTTGTTGATGTGGACGTACATTGCAGCTTCCGCCGCCTTTACGTCTCTATCGACCAACGCCGCGATAATGTTCCCCATTTCAGACATAGTCCCGCGCTTTCTTTCGTTATGTCCCATCATGTTGGCGACTTGTATACGCCTTATGATGGGTGAATAAGAATGAATTATCTGTGGGACCATCTCGTTGCCGCACGCGTTGTAAATAGCGTTGTGCATTCTGTCGTCAAGGTCATAAATCGCGTTTACCGTCTCCGGTGAATCGTCGTCAAGTTTTTTCCATAACCGTTGATAATCCTCCATTAATTTTGCTGAGATTGATGGATCTATGTTTTCTACAGCTAATCTCACCGCATACGTTTCCAACAGGAGCCTGATGTCGCAGACGTCTTTGCCTTGTTTCACGGAGAGCTCGCATACGATAGTCCCGTATTGCGGGCGGCTTATCAAAAGCCCCTCCTGCGCAAGCCGGGTGATTCCCTTGCGTGTAGAGTCTCTGCTGACGCCGTACCGCTCCGCGATCTTAGCTTCTGATAACTTTTCCCCAGGTTTATAATATAGATTTACGATGTCCTCTTTCAAACGTTCATAGATAAAGTCCGACCGAGTCTTGCTTGTGATTTGTTCAGCGTTGTTCATTCTCATCTCCCCAATTCTTCAGCAATTTGTAACAAGCGGTTGTATTTTACGTTTCGCTCCGCTCTAACCGGAGAGCCGAGCTTAATTTGACGCGCGTTGACCGCAACTGCCAAGTCTGCAATAAAATCGTCCGTCGTCTCTCCTGAGCGCAGGGAGACTATCACGTCCATATCGTGTTTCTGGGCGAACTCGGCTGCAGTGATGGCTTCTGAAACGCTGCCGATTTGGTTGATTTTCAGCAACAGACCGTTCGCAACAGTGTGATATTCACGCAGCCTTGCAATGTTGGACGCGAATAAATCGTCTCCGACATTTTGGACGCCAGGCAGCCTGCTCCGCAGGGCGGCGAACCCGTCGATGTCGTCTTCGTGGAAGGCGTCTTCTATGTATGTCAGCGGATATTTCTTACAAAGATCTGCGTAGTAATCAGTAAGCTCGTCTCTGCCGAATACTTTATTAAACCGGTATGTCTGCGTCGCCTTATCGTATGATTCCGATGCGGCGACATCAAGTCCTAATGTAACTTTCCCTTCATAGCCGCATTCCCTGACGCTTTGAAGCATCCATTTGAATGCCTCCTCGGTAGACTTTAGCGGCGCGGCCAGAGCTCCGCCGTCTTCCGGTATCACACCGTATTGTTCCGTCAATTTTTTCTGTAAGTGAGCCCTAAGAGTAACTAACGCTTCTAATTCTTCGTCGAAAGAATCAAAATTTGAAAAAACGTACAGGTAATCTTCAAATTCCAGAGCGTGTGCGGAGACGGAAAACGCACCTCCAGCAATCACGGTAGCGATTATGTCTGGTATTTTATATGAGTCTTGGCGGTATAGGCTTTTATACAACGGAATGTGTTTAGACATCGCCGATGCTTTTGCGACTGCGACTGACGAAGCTAAAATAGCGTTTGCCCCCAGCCCGGATTTGTCCGCAGTCCCGTCTAATTTGATCATTAGCTGGTCTAAAGACGCTGGATCTGCCAGCTGTTTACCTGCAAGTATGGCGTTTATATCGTTGGATACATGCCCCGCCGCTATGCGCGTACCTTTTCCGTTGTAGCGCCTGCCTCCGTCGTACAGCGCCTTAGCTTCGTAGGAGCCCTGAGACGTCCCGCACGGTACAGATGCGGTTGCCATATAACCTTTGGTTGTTTGGATATTTGCTTCGACTGTAGGCATACCTTTAGCATTTAATATTTCCCGGCCTTCAATTTTCTTGATTGTATCGCCGTCGTGGCATGAAGATGGTTTTCCTATTACCACTACGCGCAGATTCATGACGTTAGTTCCTGTGTTCCCTGTGTAGATGGCGTCATTAAGCTTTGAGAGCGCGGCACTTGTCCCATGTTTTGAAAATATTTCGCTGAAAGAGATGCTGCTTTTCGCCATTTCTTCTTTTGTGTATCCGTCGACGATCCCGCCGGCTATATCCGTCGGGCCGTCTGTGCCGTCCGTATCTATGCTTATAAACGCGACGTCCTCTTCGCTTCTGAGTTTGTTTACAAATCCGAATACACATTCTTGGTTTGGACCGCCGCTCTCCGGCTTGCCGACTATGGTAATCGTCGTCTCCCCGCCGCTGATCAGTGCGCATGGCGCAGGGATAGGGTTATTTGAAGAAATGACTTCGTTTGTGATCCCGGCCAAAACCATTCCAACGTCTTTGGCTTCGCCGTCGATGCATGAGGACAGTATCAACGGGGTATAGCCGAGCTCTTTTGCTTTTTGAGCCGCTGCGGCACATGCCACGCGCTGATTTCCCACGCTGAACAGAGCTTGTTTCATGCCGTCCAATGTTTTTAAAGTTTCTTTTTCAGGATGTTCGACTCCGTCCTGTAGCCGTTCTCTGACTGAGGCGGGAACTTTATCCCATAGATCGTGGTTGTTCAAGACGGTGATTGCATCCTGGAATGTGGAAGGATCGGGCAGACAAAGGTCAGGCCACGGCATTCCCGGCGTGTTCGTATCAAGTGTAAATGTGATCACAAAGGCCGGCTGCCCGTATTGGACGACACGGCCGCCTTTCAGATTGCAGAGATGTTTGCGCACGGCGTTCATTTGGCGTATATCCGCGCCGCACCGTAGCAAGAGACGATTCGTCTCGCACATTTCGTCTATGGTTATATTTCCGGCAGGTATGTTGACCAACGCGGACGCTCCGCCCGTCACAGCTGCGAAGATAATATCGTTGGAGCCGGCTTTTTCGAGAATTTCCTTAATACGAAGTGCTCCTGTCACACTGCGTTGATCAGGGAACGGATGGCTTGATTCGAACACTTCAATGTGCGGGAGGGTGCGTTTTTCTCCTTCCTTTACAACAAGAAACCCCTCGGTTATGTGGTCTCCAAGTATATCGTCTATAGCCTGAGCGATCGGATATGAACCCTTTCCGACTCCGACGACATATATATGATCTACATTATCAAGGTCAAAAGATAGTGTGCCGACCGTCAGATTATTGCCTCTCAGGTTTATATATTTTTTCGTCGATTCGTAAGGAATTACGCTTTTGATCCCGGCTTCGGCGATTTGAAGCGCGTGCTTCCGCTGCAAGACGCTGCCGTGTGATGTTAATATGTCGCTGTTGTCGTAAATAGTATCCTGTCTCATGCTTAATCACCTGTCGTCCATGAACTTATGAGATTTCTGCCTTCATCGAACTGCCAATAGTATCCTTCGCCTAGCTGCGCCAAATTAGGATTATTCTGCGCTTCTAGGAGAAGAGCCTCTGATATTTCGAGAGCGTCTAAGGAAAGGGTGTTTTTGATATGCACAATGCGCACATTGTCGTAATCCACATTGGGAGCCGTTTTGATTCCGCTTCTTAATGCGTCATAATCGTCATCCATAATCAAAGGTATCTTCCCGCCGATTACGGTACGTGCGGTCAATAAATTGGGATATGTCTTCTGCATGCTCATTTTGTCAAAGGCCCTTCGTGTGGAGATGTCGGCAAGCCCGAAACCTGAGGCGTTGCCGTCGGATTCTTCGGTTAAATCCAATACTACTAAGCGCTTGGTGATAGGATGGGCGACCATGTGTTCCGACGTAAATCGCTGTATGATGTTACAGTCCATACCCGTTCCCGTTATATTTTTCCCGAATTCGTCTATGACCAACATGTCTATATTACTGAAAGGAATCTTTGGTAGCATGCTTTTAGCTTTTTCCAATAAATCCGGCTCTTTGCGCATAATCTCATCTTTTGAAACCGCCCTTATATAACATGTCTCGTCATATGCGTTTTCCATCAGAGCTAAAGAAAAAAGAAGATTTGATTTTTCTATAAAAACACGCCCGATTTTTTCAAGATTTTTGCCCATGTTTTCCATGCCTTGTACATGGCAGAAATCCGCCCCGTGCTGTTTCCCGAGGCCGATGACGCACATCTTCAGCATCCCGCTCTCGTATTTTCCGCGGAAACTGCAGTGCGGTTTTATCCTTGCAATTGTTACCGTATAGTCTGCGGCGCATGCATTTTTGTCCATGTTGACCGGTATGCCGTCGGGCGTGTGCCCGATGATCTCCGTAGCCATATCAGACCGTATTTCGGCGCCTACGCTTGACTCTGTAATGCCGAGATGTTCCAGTATCTTCGTCTGATTTATTGCAACAGCGCCACCATGGCTTCCCATCGCTGGGACGATATAGACATCGGCGCCGTGTCCCCGTAAAACTTCCACGACAGTCTTTACGATCATAGCGATGTGGCGTATCCCGCGGCTTCCTACAGCGATGGCTACGGTGCTGCCTCTCACGGCATCTATCCCTGGAAAAGATGTGATTTCTTTGACGACACTTGTGCGAATATCATCTATCTTGTCGTCTGCAAACTTCTGGCTGAACTTATACATTTTGGGGAAGATTACTGGCTTTAAAATCTCGTCATAGACGGCGCTCATATACATCACCCTTTCATGAATGCTAATACTCTAGCATGTCAGTAAAAAATATTCAACAGTCATATAAAATTTATGTTGCATTCTGGAATATATACTTTGCGAAGTTTTTACGTTAATGAGAATAAAAGAAACGCTTGGCTGCTGGTTAAGCTTAACGAAACCAAGCGTTTTCTTTGAAAAATATTATAGAAGCGGGTTATTTGAATTTGATGAGACGGAAATCTTTCTTGCCTACGTTGAGCTGGACGTAGCGGCCGGCCAGGAGGTCGGCTTCGGTG
Organism: Cloacibacillus sp. An23; assembly: GCF_002159945.1. Classification (NCBI taxonomy): domain Bacteria; kingdom Thermotogati; phylum Synergistota; class Synergistia; order Synergistales; family Synergistaceae; genus Cloacibacillus; species Cloacibacillus sp. An23. The sequence goes on from NZ_NFJQ01000003.1 coordinate 88,425, forward strand.
AGGCGTTTGTCCGCGCCGGCGATTTTTTCGCCGTTGAGGTATGCTCCGCCCTCTTTGATTTTTTTCTTCGCGTTGCCCTTTGAGTCGCAGGCTCCGCAGAGGACGAGCAGATCGGTGACGCCGTCGGTCTCGGCGAGGTCGGCTTCGGCGCAGGGGATTTCCGCGGAGAGCGTGTCGAGGACTTCCTGCGAAGCGTCTTTGATGCTCGATTCGCCGAAGAGCACGGCGCTCGCGTCGCGCACGCGCGCGGCGGCTTCTTCGCCGTGGACGCGGCAGGTCATTTCCCACGCAAGCTCTTTCTGCGCTTTGCGCAGGTGCGGCGCTTTCGCGTGCTCTTCGAGCAACGCGGCTATTTCGCCGAGTTCGCGGAATGTGAAGAGTTTGAAGAGTTTTTCAAGGTCTTTGTCGTCCACGTTGATCCAGAACTGGTAGAACTTGTAGACGCTGGTGCGCTCGGGCGAGAGGTAGACGGCGCCGCTTTCGGATTTTCCGAATTTCTGTCCCTGCGCGTTGAGCAGCAGCGGGAAGGTGATGCCGTAGCACTGCCCGCCGGATTTTTTGCGCGTTAGGTCCATGCCGGCGATGATGTTGACTTGCTGGTCGTTGCCGCCCATCTGGAGCGTGCAGCCGTATTCATTGTAGAGGTGGTTGAAGTCGAAGGCCTGGAGCAGTATGTAGGAGAGCTCGGTGTAGGTTATCGACTTGTCGGGGTCGAGGACGCGGCTGCGCACGTATTCGCGGTTGACGAGGAAGCTGACGGTGAAGTATTTTCCCGTGTCGCGCAGGAATTCTATATAGTTTTCTTTTTTGAGCCAGTCGTTGTTGTTGACGAGCAGCGCGCTGTTTTCGCCGCTGTCGAAGTTGAGGAAGTGGCGGAGCTGGTTCGCTATGCAGGATACGTTGTGGAGTATCTGCTCTTCGGAGAGCAGGTTGCGTTCGGCGCTTTTGCCCGACGGGTCGCCGATGCGTCCCGTGCCGCCGCCCGCTATCGCTATCGGGCGGTGTCCGAGGCGCTGGAGCCACGCGAGACCCATGATGGCGACGAGGTTGCCGACGTGGAGGCTGTCGGCGGACGGGTCGAAGCCTATGTAGCCCGTCACCATGTTGTTTTTGAAGTGCTCTTCAAGCTCCTCGTTGTGGCTCGTCCACTCGACGAAGCCGCGATCCCTCAAAACCTGCAGCGCGTTTGTGTGCATCGGTTAAAAAAACCTCCTGAGTTTATTTTTCATGATTATACCAGTTGATGCGCCCGGAGAGCGGCTTTTCCCAGACTATCATGACGCGCCCCAGCCTCTGGAGCACGCCGCCGAAGGAGTCCGCTATCTCCTGGTCGAATGGGCTTATGGATATTTCCGGCTGAAGCGGCTCCGGGTCGCTCTGGGTTCCGCCCCACGGATATCCGCCGCCGTAGTCTTCCGTGCCGCCGTAGAAGTCTTCGTCCTCTTCTTCTTCGAGGAATGTGCTCATCCTCGTCATTTCGGAGAGGGCTTTGCCTATCCTCGGGAGGTCGGCGAGCATCCAGCCGACGGCTTTTTCGTCTTTTGAGAGGAACTGAGAGAGCGTTTCGCCCGAGGCGAGCGACTGCGGCGAGGCGAGGCCGAGCACGGCGGTGCCGCCTCGCCCCGCGCCTATGACGGAGAAGGGCACGCTGGCCGCGCCGCCGAAGTCGAAGCCCGCGACGGGCTCAGGTTCCGCTCCGAGGAAGAGGTTGTCCCAGAAGGCGGAGACGAGCGCCCGCATCAGCTCAGGTCTGCCGGAAAATTCCGCGAGGAAACCGGGCAGCGAGAACCAGAGTATTTTGTTCTGCCCGCCGAGTGAGATTACCGTGCGCCCCGCGAGTATCTCGCGTATCTGCGCGTCGGCGAGGCCGAGGCTTTCGGCGAATATGCCGGCGCGCGAGAGCGGAAACGGCCATTCGGACGGTGAGCCTTTGAGCGCAGGGAGGTTGACGCCCGCCGAGAGCAGAAGGGGCTGCGGCAGCACGCAGCCGGAGACGTCCCAGCTCTTTGCCTCGAGCGAGGCGGTCATGTATGCCCGCGCCGCGGCTCCGAGGTTCACGAAGGCCCAGCGCGCCTCGCCGGGCTGCCCTTCGCTCTGAGGGCCGCGCCAAGCGGCCTCGAGCGTCAGCGCGAAGTTCTCCTTGGCTCGTTTCGTCAGTTCGCCGCCGTCGGATATTTCGATGTGCGCGGGCCACTGCGGTTCCTGCGTCCATTTTTTGTCCTTCAGGCCGCCGCCGTTTTCGAGCGAGGTCATTTTGTGCAGCGTTCGCTGGTCGGCCGCGATCAGCGTGTGAGTCCCCATGACCGTGTAGTAGAAGGGCTCTGATAGGCTCTCAGAGCGCACGGCGAACACGCCGCCGCGCCCTTCGGCGCTCTCGGTCCCGAAGGCGGCGTCGAGCGGCGCGGGGAGCGCGCCCTTTTGCAGAAGCTTCGTCTCTTCGGCGGTGAAGCGCGCCGCGCAGCAGACTGAGGCCGCGCCGTCCGCGCCGCGCTCGAGCAGCACTGCGGCGTCTTCGGCCATAGCGGCGGCGGCGAGTACCGCGCCGCTCGGCGTGTCGCTCTTAAGGTGCGCGTATATGCCGTCGGTCAGCAGCGACGAAAGCACTTTAGGATAGTTGCGTCCCTTTGTTTCAAGCAGAATGTACGGAGCAGTTTCGTCCGGCTCGGGTATGTAGGCCAGAGGCCCAGAGCCGGCGCGCGCCTGCCAAAGATATACGAACGCGGCGGCGGCGATAACTACGGCGGCCGCCGCCGCTGCCGCAGCGTATTTCAATTTCGCTCCCATCGAGAGATCCTTCCTTTTGCCCCGCGCGGCACAGTCTTAGCCCTTGCCTTCGCGCGCGCTTCCGGCGCCGAGCGCGGCGGCGGTCTCGAGCAGCGTGCGCGCGGATATGAGCAGCGGCATTATATTGCGGTACTGCTCGTCGTTGTTTATCAGCTTTTCGCGCATTTCGTCGGTGCGTTCCGATATCATGTTCAGCACGCTCTCGACGTCTTTCGTGTCGAAGTCTATCCTGTCGAGGATACGCTTCGATATGACCGGCATCTCGGCCCTCTCCGGGGCCGGCGCGAGGAGGTCTATCTCGTCGCCTATCGCCGGGATGCGCGTCGCGTAGCCGGCGTCCTTGAGGCCGAGCGCCAGCGACTCCGCCGACTTCGGCTCGCCGTGTACGATTATGAAGCGCGCCTTCTTCGGGAAGTGCGAGGCCCAGCTCAGAAGGTCGCCGCGGTCCGCGTGCGCTGAGAAGCCGTTGAGCGTATGGAACTTCGCTTTCACGGATATTTCCTCGCCCGCTATGCGCACCTTCTTCGCTCCGTCTACGAGGCGGCGGCCCAGCGTGCCGTAGGCCTGGTAGCCTACGAAGAATACGTGCGTGTCTTTTTTATAAAGGCTGTGCTTGAGGTGGTGCATTATGCGCCCGCCGGAACACATCCCGCTGCCTGCGAGGACTATGCCCTCGTCCATCGCGTTTATCGCGCGCGACTCTTCGGCGGTTCGCACGAAGCTGAAGCCGCGCGGCTCGAACGGGTCTTCGCCGTTCATCAGCATCTCTTTGAGATCGCGCGAGAGCAGCGCCGCGTGGGCCGAGTATATCTCCGTAGTCTTGACGCCCATCGGCGAATCGAGGTAGATGTTCGCCATTTTGAGGTCCGGCAGCTTCTTCTGGAGCAGCTTGAATTCGTACAGCATCCTCTGCGCGCGGTCGACTACGAATGTCGGCACGAGCACCTTTCCGCCGGAGCGGACGGCGGCCTCCATCGCGTCCTGGAACTCGGCGCGCGTGTCCGCGAGCGACTTGTGCAGACGGTCGCCGTAAGTCGATTCAATAAGTACGAAGTCCGCCTCTTCCACCACCGCGGGCGGCTTTTCTATAACGCCGTCGAGCGGCCCGAGGTCGCCGGAGAAGACGACTTTCACAGGTTTTTCGTCCTTTTCGGAGATCCACGCCTCTATTATCGCGCTGCCGAGTATGTGCCCTGCGTCGCGGAAGCGGACCTTCAGCCCCGGCATGATCTCGAAGACCTCGTCGTACGGGACGTAGCTGCGCAGCGCGAGCGCGTCCTCGACGTCGTTGTCTCCGTAAAGCGGCTTGACCGCGGGCAGCCCCTTGCGCGCGTTCTTGCGCGTGCGCCATTCCGCGTCTTCCTTCATTATCTTCGCTGAATCGCGGAGCAGGATCTCTATCAGCTCCGAGGTCGCGTGCGTGCAGTATATCTTTCCTTTGAAGCCTTGCCTGACGAGCAGCGGCAGCCGGCCGCTGTGGTCTATGTGCGCGTGGGTGAGCAGCACCGCGTCTATGCCGGCCGGGTCGTAGGGGAAGTTCTCGCCCTCATGGCGCTCCTCGTCCTCGCCCTGGTGCGTGCCGCAATCGACGAGCACCCTGTACCCCGCCGTCTCTATCATGTAGTTCGAACCGGTAACTTCTCCAGCCGCTCCAAATATTCTAAGCTTCATGACGAACCGCCCTAAGGCCCCCACCTTTCGCGTGAAGATTATAACAGCGCTTTGATATTATTCTACCCTCTGCGCGGGCACTTCACAACGTATGACGGTGCCTATTCCGGCCTTCGATTTTATTTCTATCGTGCCGCCGGCGAGGCGCATGCGCTCGCTCATGTTCGAAAGCCCGCGGTGCCCGCGCACGCGCAGCTCCTTGAAGTCGCCGGGCATGTCGAAGCCGCCGCCGTTGTCCCTGACCGTCATCGCCACCTTGTCAGCCTCGCGCGACAGCGAGACGTTCACGACGCTTGCGCCGCCGTGGTGTACGGAGTTGTTGATCGCCTCCTGCGCGACGCGGTAAAAAGCGAGGCAGAGCTGCGGCTGCACGTCCTCCTCTTCGTCCCACTCCCCGGATATGTCGAGCTCTATGTCCACGCCGAGCTGCGCCGACATCCTGTTGCAGAGCTCCGTCAGCGAGTGGCGCAGGCCGAGGTCGAGCCACGGCGGCGTCAGGTCGTTGCAGAGCTCGCGCAGCTCTTTCACCCCTATCATAGCTACGCGCTCCGCCCCAGAGAGGCTCGCGACGGCGGACGGGTTGTCCTGAAGGTCCGTCTTGAGCAGCCGCAGCCGCTGGACGAGCGCGGTCGCGTCCTGGAGCGGGCCGTCGTGTATCTCGCGGGATATGAGCTCGCGCTCGTCTTCCTGTATCTTTACGATGTCGGTGACGTAGTCCCGCTGGAGCTTTTCCTTTTCTATGGCGGACTGGGCGAGAAGCGCGAAGGTCGAGCGGAGCTGGCGAAGCTCGGGCACCGCGCCCGGAGCGTCCGGGGCCGGCATGTCCCGCCCGAAGGAGAGCGACAGTATCTCGCGGTCGAGTTTCCGCAGCGGCACTATGACCTTGTCGTAGAGCAGGTATATCGCCAGCAGCGTAAAAGCGGCGAGCGAGGCCATGACGAAAGGCCACAGCGACACGAGCAGAACCATCGTGCCGAATAGCATCTCCCACGACACCGCGCCTATGACGTATATGTTTTCGTCTGGTATGTCGTAGCGCACGCCCGTGTAGTACGAGCCGATCTTGTCGTGTATCTTGACCGGGACGCGCGAGTTGAAAGAGCCTTTCCACTTGTGGAGGAACGCGACCTCGCCGGGCGATTCGTAGACGACCGCGCCGTTCGTATGGAAGACGGCGAAAAGCCCCGGGATGTCCATCGCGCCGAGCAGCGCTTGTATCGTCTCGGTGTCGCCTTCGACGACGCCTTTGCCGCCCGCGCGTATGTTCCATTTCTTGGAGTCGAGGCGCGCGGCCACGCTGTCTACGAGGTTCTCGACGTAATTGCCGGCGACCGCGCGCATCGTGCTTTCAAACTGGTTGTAGACGACCCACGCGAGTATCAGCGCGAGAAACGCCGGAATGAAGATGGCGATGATGAGCTGATAGAGCAGGCCGCGCTTTTTCTTCACGTCAGTCGATCAGTTCCTCTATCGTGACGATGCCGTATTTTATCGCGAGCAGCATCGCCTCGGTCTTGTTCTTCGCGCCCAGCTTGTCGTATATCGAGGCGAGATGCGTCTGCACAGTGCGCTCGCTGATGAAGAGCTTCGCCGCGATCTCCTTGCCCGAGAGGCCGCGCGCCGCGAGCAGAAGCACCTCGCGTTCGCGCACTGAAACAGGCTCCGGCACGAAATTGTCGCCGCCCTCGACGGCGCTCGCCACCTCGCTGTCGAGGTAGAAGCCGCCGCGCGCCGCGATGCGTATCGCCTTCGAGAGAGTGTCCATCGTCGCCGTCTTCAGCAGATAGCCGCGCGCCCCCGCGCGGAGCGCCGCAAGGACGTACTGGTTCGCGTCGTAGGAGGTGAGCATCAGCGCCGCCGTCGGAATATCCGCGTCGCGCGCCATCCGCGCTATCGTAATGCCGTCCAGCCCGGGCATACGTATATCCAGCAGAGCGACCTGCGGGCGCAGGGCCTTGATCCCCGCCCACGTCGATTCTCCGTCCGCGTACTCGCCGACGACCTCGAAGTCCGGCTCCTTGGAAAGGTAGCCCTTCATCCCCTCTCTGGTGAGAGGATGGTCGTCCGCCAAAATTATTGTTATCGACATGGTTCTTTAACTCCCCTCCGAGCCGCGGGACGGAGCTCCGCGCGGCCCTATGAAATCGAAAAAATATCGCGCGGCAGCGTCGCGGGGTCCACCCATACGCTCTCCACGCCGGACTCCGCCATTATCGCGCGCGCCAGCTCGTCCGGGTACGGGTAAAGATAGAAGACTTTCTCGCAGCCGGCGTTGATGATGGCCTTCGTGCAGTAGACGCACGGCTCGTGCGTGCAGTAGAGCCACGAGCCCGCCGTCGCCGTGCCCGCCGAGGCCGCCTGCGCTATCGCGTTTATCTCCGCGTGCGAGCCGCGGCAGATTTCGTGCCGCTCGCCCGACGCTATGCCGAGCTGCTCGCGAAGGCAGCCCGCCGTCTCGCAGTGGCTCACGCCGCGCGGCGCGCCGTTGTATCCGGTGCTCAATATCTGCCTGTCGCGCACCAGCACCGCGCCGACCTTGCGCCGCAGGCATGTGCTGCGGCTCGCGGCCACCTGAGCCATGAGAAGGAAATAAATATCCCAGTCCGGTCTTCCATTCATCCCAGAACGCCTCCGCCGGTATTCGGGAAACGCGGACATTCGCGCCGCGCCCCTCCCGTCTTTGTATTATATATAATCTTATAGTGAAATGTCGTAAAATGCCGCCGGTAATTGAAGGAAAATTTTACGCGCGCGGACGGCGGAAGAGCGCGGTCGTTGCGTGCTCGAGCGCGCGCCGTGCAAGTTTGCTGGACATTGCGGAAGCGACGGCGCGCGGCGCGGCGTGAGGAACATTACGGAAGAGCGGGAACGCGGCGTATAGCGGCTTGAATTTCGCAAAGTATCGGAAATTGACGTCGCTGGATTCCGCGTCAAGCGCGGAATGACGGCGAACCCCACTGTATCTCTTTGTTGATTGAGCAACCATAAGCTTGTTCGGCATTGCGTGCGCGGGAGGAATCGCGTAAACGCAGCCGGCTCCGCGAGCGCGTGTGCGCAGCGCGGAGTCTTGATGTTTCGGCGAAGGTTTCGGGATAATTGCGAACGGAGCGGCGGCGTTCCGTCTTATCTGCCCGCCGACGCGGTTTTGACCATTCTCATGACGAGCTCGCGCAGCTCCGCCGCGTCGTGGCGTCCGGCGCGAGCGCAGGCTTTCGCGTCTTCGCCGCAGAGGAGGCAGCGGCGCGGCGGCAGCCCCATGCCGAGGCGCGAGAGCTGGCCCTGCGCCGTCAGCACGTCGATGTCGAGAATCCTCCCGGCATCCATGCAGTTCTCGGCTTCTACCGCCGCGCGCTTTAGCGCCCGCGCGTCGAATTTTCTGCCGTCGAAGGCCCCCTGCCAGCATAGCCCAGCTCCGTTGTCGAGATAATGCTCTTCGAAGGGGGCGGCGCAGAGGTGCGCTAGCAGGAAGCGTCGGCACTCCTTTATCACCGTCACGTCGCCGGGGATTCTTTTCGGAAAGCCGGGGACGTTGAGCCCTATCTGGCAGACGAAGGCTTTTTCGCGCGCCGCGAGCATTTGCCGCTGGCACGCGGCGCGTTCGTCGCGTCCGGCGAGCACTTCTTCGAGCGGGGTCATTTCCGCGTCTCCCGCAGCTTCGCGGCGGCCTCGCGTCCGCGCGGGCTTTTCAGGTAGTCGAGCGTGACTTGCGGCAGCAGGGTTTCGAGGCCGTCCGCGCCTTCGGCTATCATCGCGCGCACGCGCGAGGCGGAGACTGGCGCGCCGCCGCTCTCTTTGCGCGTTATCTCCGCGACTTCGCAGCCGTATTCGGGCAGCACTTTTTTCAGCGTTTCGTTATAGACCGCCGTGACGGGGCAGAGAGGCTCGGTGCCGACGAAGCGGCGTCCGACGCCGAGCGCGGGGACGAAGAGCCGCCCGAAGAGCCGCGCGTCTAGCTCCGCCTGTTCGGCGGCGACTGGGAGTTCGCCGCGGTCTTTCAGGAAGTATGTCGGGAAGGTGGCTTTCGAGACGGCGTAGCTGCCGCTCGCGAGGACGCGGACGTTCGGCAGGTGGGCCGTCCCCGCGCGCACGAGCGCGAGCCTGTCGGCGAACGGGAAGGCCGAGGCGTCCTCTTCGACCACTATGACGTAAAAGACGGGCGCGGCCTTCGCTCCTTGTTCTATCAGAAACTGATGGCCCAGCGTGAATGGGTTGCAGTTCATCACGGCGGCCGCCGAGCGCGGGCCGTTCTTCGCGCGTTCGGCCTCAAGCGAGGCGCGGAATTCGTTTACGCCCGGCGCGCCGCACTCCATGAGCACGGAGCGTTTCGACGCGGCGAGCTCGCGGAAGCCGAGCGAAGCAAATTTCGGCGCGGACTCGGGCTTCGTGTAGACGAAGAATTTATAGCGCCCGTCCGCGCGCGCGGCGCTCATCAGCGCCGAGATGACCTGCCCCGAAAGGCCGGCCTCGCGCCACTCCGGGTCCGCGGCTACCATTTTTATGACGTTTCCCTCAAGGCTCGCCGTCGCGATTATATTTTCGTCGCTGTCCTCGGCGAAGGCCGTGTAGTCGGGCGCGCCCTCGAAGACCAGCCCGGCTTCGCCGAGCAGGCGTTCGGCGGCGCGGCGCTCGAAGCGGTCCGGGTGTCTCGTAACGCGGCATGATACGCCGTACAAGGCCGTCACTCCTTCGAGAGCTTTCTCTTGACGATCTCCCCTATTGGAGAGCGCGGCAGCTTCGAGATGAATTCCACGATGCGCGGGACCTTGTAGTAGGAGAGCTTTTTCTTGCAGTAGTCTATGAGCTCCTTCGACGAGACTTTTTCGCCGTTACGAAGGACTACGAACGCCTTGACTATCTCGCCGCTCGTCGAGCGCGGCACGCCTATGACGGCGGCCTCCTTCACCGCGTGGTGCTCTTCGAGAGCGCGCTCGACCTCGCGCGAGTAGACCTTGAAGCCTCCGACGAAGATGACCTCCGAGGTGCGTCCTACTATGTAGAGGTAGCCGTCCTCGTCGAAGCGGCCTATGTCGCCGGTGCGGAACCATCCGCCGCAGAAGCGCCCCTCGGTCAGCTCCGGGCTTCGGTAATAGCCGCGCGCGACGCTCGCGCCGCGTATCCAGAGCTGGCCCTCGCGCCCCGGCGGCAGAGCCTCGCCCGCGTCTCCGCGTATCTCCGCCTCGACGCAGGAAACTATCGTGCCGACGCTGTCCGGCTTCGATTTGTCGAGCCCCGGCGTCAGGGCGACTACGGACGACGCCTCCGTCAGCCCGTAGCCCTGTATGACGTGCGTCTGGAGCGCCTCTTCTGCGCGGCGGCGCAGGCTGCAAGGCAGCTTGTCCGCGCCGGAGAGGACGCATTTTATCTTGGACGGTGCGGCGGCCCCGCGCAGGACGGCGGAAACCATCATCGCTATCATCGTCGGCACGGCCATCACTATCGTGACCTCCGCCCTGCGTATCGCGTCCATCGAAGTCTCGACCGGCATGAACGACGGGAGTATCACCTGGCGCGCCGCCTTGACCAGCGGCAGCAGGGCGCCGCAGACGAAGCCGAAGGCGTTCGAATTCGGCAGCGCGTTCAGTATCACGTCGTCCTCGTCGAGCATGTCTATGTGGCTCACGCAGCTCTCTATGCAGGCGAGAAGGTTGGCGTGCGTCAGAGGCACGGCGTTCGGCTCGCCCGTTATGCCGGAGGTGTAGAAGATGACCGCGGTCTCAGGGTCCTCCTCGTCGCAGGGGCGGCCCGGTATGTTGTCCTCGAGCGAGTCGAGGCTTATCGCAGAGCAGGGGATGCCCTCCTCGGATATCAGCGGCACCAGCTCGTCGCAGCCGCGCGACGTGAGCACGGCGAACACGTCCGCGTGGCGGAGCTGCCGTATCAGCGGCACGTAGCCGGAGCGTGGGTCGATAAGCACGACCGCGCCGCCCAGCCGCCACACCGCGACGGCGGTGGCGAGCAGTATCGGGCTGTTCGGCGTCAGCAGCGCGAGGCGCTGGCCGCGCTTGAAGTTGCTCGTCCGCAGCCTGTCCTCGCATTCCTCGACCAGCTCGAGGAACGCGCCGCGCGACCACCAGGTCTTCTGCCACCAGATGAACGGCTCCGCCGGCAGACGGTCCAGGTTGTCCTTTATTATCGTTTCAAGCCTGCATGAAGACAAAATCTATCACTCCGCAAGAGAAAAAATCTAATTTCCCGAAAGCGTGAGCGCCATATAGGCCTCCCACGCGGCGGAAAAGGGAAGCATGCTTTCGGGAACGTCGTAGCGCGGGTGGTGGAGCGGATATTCCAGTCCCGTGCCGAGAAGCATGAAGACCGACGGGACGGCGTGCGTGAAGAACGAGAAATCCTCGCCCGAAAGCAGCGGGCGCTCCAGCATGTTGATGCCGTCCTCCCCGAAAAAAGGAACCCCGATACGAAGGATCTCTTCCAGCATATCGAGGTTGTTTTCAATCTGCGCGTAATTGCGCGTATATTCAACGGAAGCGAGCCCGCGCAGCGCCTTCGCTATCGCCGGCGCGACGGTCTCTATGCGGCTCTGCACGAAGTCGCGCGTCTTGGGGTTGAAGGCGCGCAGCGTCCCCCAGAGGTTCGCCTGCTCGGGGATGACGTTGTACGCCGTGCCCGACTCGACCTGTCCGAACGACACGACGACCGCCTCGCGCGGATCCACCTCGCGCGAAAGCATAGCCTGTATCGTTATTATGATGTTCGCCGCTATCGTTACGGGGTCCACCGTCATGTGCGGCTCGGCGGCGTGTCCCGCCGTACCCCTCACGTCTATATGTATCCTGTCGGAGAGCGCCGTCATGACGCCCTTCTTTGTATAAAGCTCGCTGTACGGCAGCTCCGGCGTCCACGCCACGGCTGCGCACCGGCCTATCTCGAACCTCTCGACGAAATGATTCTCTGTCAGCGTCTTCGCGCCGCTGCGTCCCTCGCCGGCGGGCTGGAACAGAAATACGACGCGCTGCGGCATCTCTTCCCTGTGCTCCGCGAGTATCGCCGCCGCGCCGAGCAGCGCCGCCATCTCCGCGTCGTGGCCGCAGGCGTGCATCACGCCGGGCATACAGGACGAGAAGGGGAGGCCGGTCTGTTCCTCAGCCGCCACGGCGTCCATAGTCGCGCGCAGCATCAGAGCCGGGCCCGGGATGTCTCCGCCGAGCACGCCTATCACGGAAGTCGGCATGGCGTAGCCGGTGATTACCTCCATGCCTGGGATGGACTTCAGGACGCCCGCTATTTTCGAAGCCGTGATGTTCTCTTCCATGGCAAGCTCGGGGAACTGGTGGAAGTCTCTCCGCCAGTCCTGCATATCGCCGTAAATACGTTCAGCCCCTTCGAGAAGCGCCGCTCCCAGCGCCGAAAGCTCCATCTGCTCCTTCATGCACGCCCTTCCTTCCGTAAAACGAAGACTCTGACCCAATTTTTTGATAGTTTATCACAAAACGCGCCCGATGAAAAATCCGTGGCGCCGCGCGCGCCGCATCTGACGCGCCGCGCCTGGAAATAGTACAATACTCGCGTCGGGAGGCGATTCTCATGACGGAGCCGCAGAAGGGCGCCGGAGCGATTTTCTTGTCGTATATATGGTGGGGCTCGATGCCTCTCTACTGGAAGCTGCTCGACAATGTTCCGTCCGGCGAGATACTCGGGCACCGCGTCGTCTGGTCGGCGGCCTTCATGCTCGCGGTGCTCACGGCGGCGCGCAAATGGCGCGCGCTCGCGTCGTTTGTCCGCTCCGAGCCGCGCGAAACGCTCTGGCTCGCGGGCGGCGGCTTCCTCATCACCTTCAACTGGTGGCTCTATATATGGGCCGTCAACTCCGGGCGCGTCCTCGACACGAGCCTCGGCTACTACATGAACCCGCTGCTCTCGATACTCTTCGGACGGCTCTTCTTCGGCGAACGGATGCGCGGCGCGCAGAAGGCCGCGCTCGCTCTCGCGGCCGCGGGTGTGGCGGTGCAGGTCGCGGCCATGCGCGCGCTGCCCGCCGTCTCCGTGGGCCTCGGCCTCTCCTTCGCGCTCTACGGCGCGCTCAAGAAAAAAATCCCCGTCGATCCTGCGCTCTCGCTCTCAGTCGAGACGTTCGCCGTCGCGCCCGCGGCGCTCGCGTGGCTCTTGTGGCTCGAACGCGCGGGGGCGGCGGCCTATCCGTACGGCCTCGCGGCGGACCTCCTGCTGGCCGGAGCCGGCGTTATGACGTCCGCCCCGCTGATGCTCTTCGCCTACGGAGCGCGCCGCGTCAGCCTGACGACCGTCGGCTTCATACAGTATCTCTCGCCGACCATGACCTTCCTGCTCGGCACGTTCGTCTACCGCGAGCCCATGAGCGCGTACAGGCTCGCCGCCTTCGCGCTGATATGGTGCGCGATAGCGCTCTACACGGCGGACGCGGCGCTTCGTATGCACAGGGAAAAGGGCGGCGGCTCGGATTGTAACAGAGACGTTACGTTCAGGCGCACAAATCTTTACAAAAAATAATTGACAGTTCGCGCATTGCAATATATCATATCTGCCGAAAAATGTTTCGGACGGAAGAAGGGTGACGAAAATGCTGCACAAACAAATCACGTTGAAAGCTAAGGCCGCTATCTGCGCGGCGCTCACCCTGCCTCGACCGTCTACCTTCTAAATCTTTTCCTTAGGACGCGCAGGCGTCCCCTTTTCAAATACGCTTATCGTTACAGAATATCTCCTCTCTCTCCGCGCTGAGCGGAGAGAGGAGGTACGCTCTTCGCGGCGCGGACGCAGAGAGACCGCCGCCGCATGTCTTGGATTTAGAAGGGAACATGCTGAAATGAAAAATTTTGCCGAAGAAATTAAATGCGCGGGAAATCTTCTCGAAGGAAAGACGATAGGAATAGCGGGCTTCGGACACCTCGGCTCGTCGATAGCGGGCGCTCTGCTCGCGAACGGCTTTCCCAAGGAGCGGCTGCTCGTGTCGTGCGGCGGAAGCGCCGCGACGCTGGAGCGCGCCGCGCGCATGGGCCTCGCCGGGTCTATGACCGACACGCTCACGCTCGCCGCGCGCGCGGACTTCATGCTGCTCGCCGCACGCCCTCAGGACCTCGGCTCGTTCGCGGGGCTTCGCCTCAAGGACGGCGCCTTCGTCATGTCCTTCATGGCCGGCATCGCTCTTGAGACGCTTCATAAAATCTTCGACGCCGACCTGTGCCGCGTCATGTGCAGCGGCCCGGAGACGATAACCGACGGCATGGGCGTCGCCGTCACCTTCCCCTCAGAGGCGCGCCCCCACGCCGTTCTGCGCGCCGCCGGCCTCGAAGTCTTCGACCTCTCCTGCGAGCTGGAGCTCGACGCCTTCACCGTCGCGATATGCCTGCCCCCCATATTCCTCAACGTCGAGTTCGGCGCGGAGGAAAAGCGCGCGGCGCTCGCCGCGATGGGACGGCGTTATCCCGTCTGCGGGACTCTGCTCCCCTGGATAGAGCGCGTAGTCTCGGCGCACGCGGGCGAGAAGCGCGAAAGCTCGCTCGAAAACGTATCGACGAAGGGCGGCGTCACCGAAGCCATGACGACCGCGCTGCGCGGGGGCGCGCCCCTCTCCGGCGCGATAGCGGCGGGAATGACGCGATGCGCGGAAATCAGCGCGGAGCTGGCCAAACGCTTCGCCGCAAACGCGGCGTAGGGACGCGAGCGGCAATTCATAGAATGGACAAAAATTATGGACGCGGAGAAAAAATATCCCACATGGCTTGAAGGCCATATAAAAGACTGGGCAGAGAAACGGCTCACGACGATGACGCTCTGCTCGCAAAGCGGCGGGGAGCTGCTCGAAGTGTGGTACTACGGCGGGCTGATGCGCGTCGAAGGCGAAGCGCAGCCGTTTATAGCGGACACGGAAGAGGCCCCCGGCATGGTGTTCGCTAGGGACGCGCAAAGCGGCGAGGAATTTTTAATCTTCGACGGCGCGAAGCACGGCTACGACGCGATGTTCTGCGACGAGTACGACGCGGAGGCGCTCGCCTCGCGCAGGCTCAAAAGATACGGCATACCGCCGTCGAAGCTGATTTTAGAGCTAGGCTACAACATCGACTACGATGACGAAAAAGAGACCTTCGGCATAGACGGGGAAGGAAACGTCGAACTCATAGACGGGCGCGCCGTGCCGTGGGAGGACGTTAAGCGCAACGGCTTCGACTACATCGCGCTCTCGTTTATAGATAAAGAGTGGAAACAGCGGCAGTTTTTAGACGCGGAGCTTGCGTAAGGCTCCGCGCTTTATTTTCCAAACCCCGCGCGCGACAGCTTCACGGCGGCGGAGGCCGCGACGGCGGCCTTCACTACGTCGCCGCCCGCGGTGCTGAGAAAGCCTATCGAAAGGACTCTGAAGAAGGTCGCGCCGCCCTGCTCTATCCAGAAATTCAAAATCACGTAAAGATAGGCGACGCCGACGGCGTAGGTCGCTGCGACGCCGAGCAGCGCCGCGGCAAAATAGCGCGCCCAGCCCGGCTCCCCGCAACGCGCGCGCATACGCTCCGCGAGAGCGCCGCATATCCACGCGCAGCAGACGAAGCCCGGAATATACCCGAACGACGGCATGAATATGGCCGCCGGCCCCGCCGCCGATGTGAAAACGGGAATGCCGGCGAGCCCCATCAGCATATAAAGAAGCTGCGAGGCCGCGCCCTTGCGCGCGCCGAGCGCGAAACCGGCGAGCATACAGACGAGCGTCTGCAGCGTGAACGGCACAAAAGGCACGGGAATCATTATCCTCGCGCCCACGGCGGACAACACCGCAAATAATGAAATTTCGGCCATAGCTCTTATCTTCATGGCGCGAATGATAATCCAAAAGCGCAGCGTAGTCAACCTATAGAGCATCATCTGTTGACATTGCGCCGCGCAGGGGGCCGGCAAGGCCTATATATAAGGAAGTAAAAATTTTGTAAAAGTTTTCGCGCTCCCGCGCCGCGCCGCCGTTCCCGTTTCGAAGCGCGGAATCCGCCGTGTCAGCGAGGCCCTCCGCCTTCGCTTTCTTTTACCGGCGTTTCGCAGAACCCGCGCCGTGCGTATATGACGCGCGCTATCGTAACGGTCTTGCGTTCCTCGTCTACGCTGTAAAAAATGAGATGATTTTTCACAAGGCGCTTCCTGTATTCGCGCTTCAGCGGGCGTATAGGGACATAAGCGGGATCCGCGTAGGGGAAGGCCGCGATTTCCTCCGCCGCGCCCACCAGCGCCGCGGCGAGTCGTTCAGCGGCGGCGGGCGCTTTGAGCTCCGCGCTTATGTAGCGCGCCGTCTCCGCCATGTCGCGCAGCGCGGACGGCAGATACTCGAGCCTATACAAGCTCTCCCGCTCCGGCGGCCTCTCTAACGGCTTTCAGAACGTCTTTTGACGAATAGCGCTTGTCCGAAGCTTCCGCCTCGCGCTCGGCCTCAAGCAGCTTGAAGTATATCTCGCTCTCGAGCCGGAGATTCTCGTAGGCCTCCATGCTGAGCACGACCATGTCGCCGTAGCCGTTCTTCGTCAGGAACACCGGCTTTCCGGTCTCATGCACGGTCTTTGAGATGTCGGCGAAATTGTTGCGAAGGTCCGAAACGGGACGTATCATGTTCATGCGCTCACCTCCGCTTCAATTTTAGCATAATTGTGCTAAATTGCGTCGCGCGCCGCCTTACTCGCCCTGCGCAAAAAGCCCGCGCCTCAGGCACGGGCTTCGAATGTTCGTGACGGGCGTTTGAGGGGCGCGCCCTCAGTCCGCGTTACTGCGGATCTTTTATGACGAGCGGCATTATCTTGCGCGCGGGCGTGCCGACGTAGGTGCCCTCCATCTGGATGTCCTTCAGCACCGCGCTGCCCATTCCTACGAGCACGTCGCAGTGTATCTTCGTGTATGGCTTTACCTTCGCGCCCATGCCTATGAAGACGTCGTCGCCTATATCGACGTTGTTGCCTATCGTCGCGCGCGGCGCGAGGTGGCAGAAGCTCCCGACGCTCGTGTCGTGGCCGATGTAGGTCGCGGAGTTCACTATAGTGTGCTTGCCTATGCAGGCGTCCGACTCGAGTATGCAGCCGGCGAAGACGATAGTCCCCTCGCCGAGCCTCACCGAACTGTGGACGATTCCCATCGGGTGGACGAAGACGGGCCAGCAGACGTTCTTGAAGCGCGCCGCCATCCTGCGGCGGACTTCGTTCGAGCCTATCGCTATGACCGCCATCGTCTCCGGCGTGTCGGGCATCTCCGATACCGGGCCGAGAATCGGGATGCACCACAGCGACTTGCCCCAGAGTTCCGAATTGTCGTCATAAATGCCGGCGCATCCGAAGCCGCACGCCTCGAGCGTGGAGAGGACGACCTTCGCGTGGTCTCCGGCTCCTATGAGAAAAACTTTGTCCTTTTTCTCCATCGTTACCACCCTTCCGTTTTGCATATTAAGATGACATATTTATTGTAACGCAAATTTTGCCAAAGTGCGCGTAAACGGGCAAAAACCGCTTATATCATGGTATAATCAGCTATTATGCCGGACTTGCGATTCCACTATTATCGCTTTCGTCCTTTCGGAGGGGTTGCATTGCGCAGACTTATCGTCAAACTTATCCTGCGGCTTTTCTTCCGCGTGGAGGTCAAAGGGTGGGAGAACTGGAAAAAAGCCGGGGAAGGCGTCCTCATCGCCCCGAACTACGTTTCGTTCATAGACCCGCTGATCCTCGCCGCCTTCCTGCCCGAAAAGGTCCCCTTCGCGATAGAGCGCAGGCTGACGAAAAAACGCTTCGTGCGCTTCTTCCTCCCGATAGCCGACACTCATATACTCGACGCCGACGCGCCGCTCACTCTTAAATATTTCCTTAATCTGCTGAAAAACGGCGGAAGATGTGTAATATTCCCCGAGCTCCAGCCGACGACGATAGGCAACCCGATGAAAGTCTCGGCCGGCGTCGCGCAGATAGCCGACCACACTCACGCGAAGATACTGCCGATACATATCAAAGGCACGGAGAACACGCCTTTCTCGCGCATACAGCACAGGCGCGGCCTGCGCTTCTTCTCCAAGGTGACGATAACGGTGTTCCCCGTCAAGAAGCTCGAAGTCCCCGACAATCTCACGGGCTCGAAACGCACGGCCGCGGCTGGGCGCGCGCTCGAGCGCATAATGGACGAGGCCTCTCTCTACGCGCGCAGGCGCGAAAAGCCCTTCTGGGACATCCTGCTCGACGCGCGAAAAGAGTTCGGCGGAAACACGCGCATATTCAGCGACCACGGCGCGAAGCCCGTCACATACAACGGCTTCATCACGCGCGTGCTTCTCATCGAGGAGGCGCTGCGCGCGCAGAACCTCGCGGGGAAGAACATCGGCGTCCTGCTTCCGACCTCGCTCGGCGGCGTCATAGCCATGTACGCGCTGCAAAAGATGGACAAGATACCCGCGATGCTCAACTTCTCGCTCGGGCCGCGCGCTCTCGTCACGAGCTGCCGCACAGCCTGCATCGAGACCGTCGTCTCGTCGCGCAAATTTATAGAGCTCGGCAAGCTTGAGGCGCTCTCTAACGCCATCGAGGAAGCCGGCATCCGCATCTTCTGGCTCGAGGACGTAGCCCCGCTCATCACGACCGGCAAAAAATTATCCGCGGCGCTGCGCACGCACTTCGTGCGCTCCAACCCGGCGGACCCGAAGGCCGTAGAGAAGCCCGCGATAATAATCTTCACCTCGGGCTCCGAGGGAACTCCGAAAGGCGTCGTCCTGAGCTACAAGAACCTCAACACGAATCACGCGCAGATGTACACGCGCGTGGACTTCTACCGCTCCGACCGCGTGCTCAACGCCATGCCAATATTCCACTCCTTCGGCCTCTGCGGCGTATTCATGCCTGTGTCGCTCGGCTTCTTCGTATATCTTTATCCCTCGCCGCTGCATTATAAGACGATAGCGAATATATGCTACGACGAGCGCATAACGATACTTTTCGCGACGGACACCTTCCTCGCCGGCTACGCTAAGGCAGCCTCCGACAACTACGACTTCGCTACGATGCGCCTGCTCGTGCAGGGCGGCGAAAAGCTAAAGCCCTCGACGCAGCAGACGTGGTTCGAGCGCTTCAACGTCCGCATCACGGAGGGCTACGGCGTCACCGAAGCCTCGCCGGTCGTATCTAACAACTACTACGCCCACCACAAGAGCGGCACCGTCGGCCCCTTCGTCGAAGGGCTGGAACACCGCCTCGAGCCGGTGGACGGAGTGCCGGAAGGCGGGCGGCTCTGGCTCAAGGGCGACAACATCATGCTCGGCTACCTGCGCGCGACGAACCCCGGCGTGCTCGAGCCGCTCAAGGACGGCTGGTACGACACGGGCGACATAGTCAAGGTCGATGACGAGGGCTATGTCACGATACTCGGGCGCGCCAAACGCTTTGCGAAGATCGGCGGCGAGATGATATCGCTCGCGGCGGTCGAGGAAGCTATGTACGAGATATGGCCAGACGGGCAGCACGCCGTCACGATGCTTCACGGCGCGAACCGCGAGACCCTGACCGCCGTCACGACGCGCCGCGACATAAAGCGCGACGACCTGCGCCAGAAACTCTCGGCGATAGGCATGGCGGAGATAGCGATACCGAAGAAGATAATATACATGGACGAGATACCGCTGCTCGGCAACGGAAAAACGAGCTACGTCGAGCTTGACGAGATGCTGAAGAACATGAACGGCGACGACTGACACAGTCGCCGGCAAATGCGGAAAATCCATGAAGCGGCGCGGGATTGCGCTTTTCCCGCGCCGCTTCCTTTTTGCGCATCCGGCGCTTCGGCACAGCCTTTACATAAATTTAACATGAAATCCCCATAATTTTGTGTTAAAAAATTATGCGGGGCTTCGCCCGATGGATTTTGAAAAAATCTAAGCGCGAGCTCTTGACATACAGTCGGGTATGTATATATAATCGCTTTCAGCAAAATCGCCAGGATATATAAGGGAGGGAATCTGAAAAATGCGTAGAACGAAGGAAGAGGCGATGCGCACGAGGGCGAGCATTATGGAATCTGCGCTCGAAATCTTCGGCGAAAAAAATTTCGCGAACGCCTCCGTTTCGGAGATAACGGCCAGGATAGGACTTTCAAAGGGGGCCTTTTACTGGCATTTTAAGAACAAGCAGGACATCCTTATCAAGATAATCGAAGAGTGCTGCGGCGAGAGCCCGGACAAGACCATCAGCCTCTACGAGACGGAGATCGGGGCGCTCGACCCGATGCGCGAGTATTTCAAAAACGCGATGACGCGCCTGCGCAGCGAGGAGCACTGGAAAAAAATCCACAAGCTCATGATACGCCGCTACGAATGGCCCGAGGATATACGGGAGCGCGTAGATCAGATAATGCACGAGTCCACGCTGCGCGACGTGAAGATGATAGCGTCGTACATCGAGGCGAGGCAGAAGGATGGGAAGATACGCAAGTCGGTCTCAGCCGAAAAGACGGCGCTGCTGCTGACGAGCATCTTCCACGGGATAGGGATACTCCAGCTCTCTGGGGCTCTGCCCGAGGATTTCCCTGGGTGCCTCGACATACTTTTCGACGCTCTCGGAAAAGAGCTCGCGCCGGAAGCCGGCGAATAAAGACGTCAATCCCTGCCGTGAATGGGAGAAAAGATATATAAAAAACGAGAAAGAGTAGGTGGCACTGAAAAATGCAGGGAAATGGAGAACACAAGAACGTGGAGATCAATGGCAAGACGAAGTCGGGCCTCGTGAAAATCGTCGCCGCGGTCGTCGTAATCGCCGCGGTCTTCTTCGGCTATAAGGCGTGGAAGGACGGCTCGTCCGCTCCCGTCCAGCAGGCGGCCTCCGAGCCCGTCGTCGTCGTGAAGCAGGTGGAGAAGTTCGACGCTTCGTCCGTGCCCTCCGAGTACGTCGGGCGCGTGGAGTCGATACAGTCCGTCTCCGTCAAGCCGCAGATCTCCGGCGAGATAGCGAAAGTCTGCTTCAAGGAAGGCTCGATAGTCAAGGCGGGAGAGCTTCTGTTCCAGATAGACCCGAAGCAGTATGAAGCGACGGTCCAGCTCCGCAAGGCCGAGCTGCAGCAGGCGGAGGCCAACTTCGTAACGGCAGAGAAATACTACAACCGCGTAATGGCGGCGAGCGAACAGGCCGTCTCCGCGACCGACAGGGATACGGCGGAGGGCAACCTGCTCCAGACCAAAGCCGCCGTCGCGCAGGCCAAGGCCAACCTCAGGCTCGCGCAGATAGACCTCAACTACTGCCGCATCACGTCGCCGATAACTGGCAAGATAGGCAAGGCGCTCTACACGAAGGGCAACTACGTCACGCCGTCGGTAACGGAGCTCGCCTCGATAGTGCAGATGGACCCCATCCGCGTCTCCTACCCGCTGCCCGACAGGGACTACCTCGACCAGCTCGAGCTGTTCAAGAGCGACGGTTCCGTCTACAACACGAAGCTCACGCTCAGCAACGGCACGGAGTACAACCTCCCCGGTAAGCGCGACTTTGAGGACAACAGGATAGACCAGACGACGGGAACGATAATGATGCGCCTGCGCTTTGAGAACAAGGCCGGCGAGCTCATCCCGGGCGAAATGGTCCGCGTCTTCACAAAACCGGCCAAGAGCCGCATAGTCAACGCCGTTCCGCAGACAGCAGTCATGGCCGACGAAAAGGGCGACTACGCATACGTCGTCAACGCAGACAACACAGTGCGTCAGGCGCGCATAACGCTCGGACGCGAGTTCGGACAGCTGCGCGAGGTCGTGAGCGGCCTTGAGGCCGGAGAGAACGTCGTAGTCGCCGGACTCCAGCGTCTCTCCCCGGGCGCTAAGGTGAGGATAGACACAGGCGCGGCGCAGGCCGAAAGCGGCGAGGCCGCGCAGCAGGGCGGAGAGGCCGCGAAAGAGGGAAACTAGAAAATGTTCTCTAAATTTTTCATAGATCGTCCGCGATTCGCGATGGTCGTCTGCCTCGTCATCGCTATCGCGGGTATCATATCTATCTTCTCGCTGCCGGTCGAGCAGTACCCTGAGGTCGCGCCGCCGCAGATACGCGTCAATACGACCTACCGCGGAGCCGACGCGCAGACGATAGCGAACACGCTCGCCGCGCCGCTCGAAGAGAACGTCAACGGCGTCGAGGACATGATCTATATGGACTCGACTTCGAGCAACAACGGCGACTATACGCTCTACGTAACGTTCGCGACCGGAACCGACCCTGACATGGCGCTCGTCCGCGTCCAGAACCGTATAACGCAGGTACAGCCTCAGCTGCCGTCAGAAGTCGTCGACGAAGGCATCACGGTCGAGACATCGTTCTCCGACACGCTGGGATTCCTCGCTCTGACATCGCCGAACGGCACATACGGCGAGCTTGAGCTTATGAACTACGCCTACGCGAACATCCGCCCGAGACTTCAGCGAGTCTCCGGCATGGGAGACGTACAGGTCTACGGAGCGAAGTACAGCATCCGCGTCTGGCTCGACCCTGTGCGCATCACCTCGCTCGGCCTTTCTATAGAGGACGTCGCGGCGGCGATCGAGAGCCAGAACCGTCAGGCCTCGATAGGAACGATAGGCGGACGCCCGGGCAGCGACATCAACAGCCCGCTCGTCTACACCCTTCAGGCGAAGGGACGCCTTACCGAAGTCAGCGAATTTGAAAACATCGTCGTAACGACGACCGCCGACGGCGCGATAGTGCATCTGCGCGACGTTTCGCGTATAGAGCTCGGCGCCGAATCCTACAACTTCAACGGAGAGCTGGACAACAAGCCCTCCGCGATGATAGCCATGTCGCAGACGTCGGGCTCCAACGCGCTCAACGTCATGGCGGGCGTGCGCGACGTCATCAGCCAGATTGAGACGCAGCTCCCCGACGACATGAAGATCAACGTGCAGTATGACTCGACGGAATACGTCCGCGAGACTATTAAAGAAATCATCACCACGCTCTTTATGACCCTCGCGCTCGTCATCTTCGTCTGCTACCTCTTCCTTCAGGAGTGGCGCACGACGCTCGTCCCGACGGTCGCGATACCGGTATCGCTGCTCGGAACTTTCGCGGCGCTGCTCGCGGTAGGTTACACCATCAACATCCTCTCGCTCTTCGGACTCGTCCTCGTTATAGGAACGGTCGTCGACGACGCCATCGTCGTCGTCGAACGAGTGCAGTTCATAATGGAACGAGACAAGTGCGACTCTAAGACCGCTACGATACAGGCCATGAAGGACGTTACAGGGCCTATGATGGCGACGACGCTCGTCTTCCTCGCCATATTCGTCCCCGTCGCTTTCATGACCGGAATCACAGGACAGATTTACAAGCAGTTCGCGGTCACGATTGGATTCGCGGTCTGCTTCTCGCTCGTTGTCGCCCTTACGATGTCGCCCGCGATGTGCGCGCACATGCTGCGCGAGATGGAGCCGGTGCAGCGCGGCCCGCTGAAGTGGTTCAACAACGCGCTCGCGAGCTCGACGCGCGGCTACGTCAACGGAGCCGTCGTCATAGCGCGCCACAAGATCATGCCGCTGCTGCTCTTCGCGGTCGTCGCCTTTGGCTGCTGGACGGTTCTGAAGCTCTCGCCGACGGCCTTCATCCCCGATGAAGACCAGGGCGTCGTCTTCGCGAGCGTGCAGCTTCCGGAAGGAGCCTCGAGACCGAGAACGGAAGCCATCGTCAAACCGTTGATTGACGACATACTCGCCATTCCTGGCGTAGACAGCGCGCTTGCCATTTACGGACACAACATCCTCGGCGGCTCCGGCGAAAACGTTTCGTCGGTAATCGTGCCGCTCGACCCGTGGGGCACCCGTAAGACGCCGGAGAAGTCGCTCTCATCGATAGTAGCGCAGGTCAACAAAGCCGCGTCGAAATATCCGGGAGCGCAGATCAACGTCGTTACGCCGCCCGCCATTCAGGGACTCGGTATGGCCTCCGGTATCGACATGAGGCTCGAATCGACGATAGAGAACGACCCGGTGCGCCTCGCCGAGGTCATGGGCGTGATGCTGCGCGAGCTGAACCAGGCTCCCGAAGTCAACTACGCCTTCTGCGACTACACGGCCGACACGCCGCACCTTTTCGTAGATCTCGACCGCCAGAAGGCCGAGCTGCTTAAAGTTCCCGTCAGCACGGTATTCTCGACGCTGCAGACCTACTTCGGCTCGTACTACGTCAACGACATCAACATCGGCACGCAGGTCAACCGCGTCATGCTCCAGTCCGAATGGAACTACAGAAACAGCATCGACCGCATAGGCGAGATATTCGTCCGCAGCACGACCGGCGAACAGGTCCCGATCCAGAGCGTCGCGACCGTGAGAAAGACGCTCGCGCCGCGCTCCATCGACCGCTACAACCTCTACCCGACCGCGGCCATCACGATAGTCATGAATCAGGGCTACTCGACCGGACAGGGCATCGCGCGCGTCCACGAGATAGGTCAGCGCGTACTGCCGGAAGGCTACACCTACGAATGGTCGGGAATGACCTACCAGGAAGAGCACTCGCAGGGCGGCATCGTGATGGTTCTCTGCATAGCCGTCGTATTCGCCTTCCTCTTCCTCGTCGCGCAGTATGAAAGCTGGTCCACGCCGGTCTCCGTCATACTCTCGCTGCCTACGGCAATGCTCGGAGCCCTCGTCGGCTTCCGCATCATGGGCATACCGCTCTCCGTCTACGGACAGCTCGGCATACTCCTGCTCGTCGGACTTGCCTCGAAGAACGCGATACTCATCGTCGAATTCGCGAAGGAACAGCGCGAGCAGCACGGGCTGCCTCTGATACAGGCTGCGGCCCTGGCGGCGAGCGAACGTTTCCGCGCCGTCCTTATGACGGCCTTCACCTGCGTCCTCGGCGCGGCCCCGATGCTCGTAGCCTCGGGAGCGGGCGCGGCGAGCCGCAAGGCCGTCGGTTCGACGCTGTTCTTCGGAATGATGGCGGCCACCTGCATCGGTATATTCCTCATACCGGGGCTCTGGGTCCTCTTCCAGGGACTGCGTGAAACGGTCAAGGCACGTCTGGGCAAAAACAAGAACGCCGAAGCACAGGCGAATTAACAGGAGGCGCGCGATAATGAAAAAACTTACGATATGCACTATATCCGCGCTCGCGATAATGGCGGCGGCTTCCGCCGCCTTCGCGGCGGAGGCTAAGACCGAGCCGACGTCGCAGGACATACAGATAAAGAACGGCGAATGGACGGAGCTCGCGCAGGTCTATCCCGTCGCCTATGTCTCGGGGGACCTCTCCGAAGAGCTCACGCCAGAAAAGCTCGCGAGCTGGTGGGACGTTTTCGGCGACCCGACGATGACCGAGCTCATCATGCGCTCGCTCGAGAAGAACCGCGACCTCGCCAGCGCGCGCGCCAGCGTCCGTGAAGCGAGATACCAGCTCGGCATCAGCGAAGCCAACCTCCTTCCGTGGCTTGACGCCAACGGCTCGTGGAACAACGCCCGCACGCCCGTCGAAGTCGGCGGCACAGGCAGCGCCCAGCAGTACGTCAGCCTCGGCCTCGACGCGACGTGGGAGATAGACATCTTCGGCGGACAGCGCGCCTCGGTGCGCGCGCAGAGGGCCACGCTCCAGGCGCAGTACGCGATGCTCTACTCGACGTGGAGCTCGCTCGCCGCGGAAGTCGCGATGGACTACATCTCGCTGCGCACGCTCCAGGAGCAGCTCGACATAGCGAACTACAACGTCGGCCTGCAGGAAGAGACGGTCGCGATACAGCAGTCGCGCGTGGACGCCGGGCTCGCCGACGAACTGACGCTGAAGCAGGCGCAGTACACGCTGGAACAGACCCGCGCGACGATACCGACGATAATAGCCTCGATAGAGCAGACGAAGAACGCGCTCGCGATACTGATAGGCGAGATACCCGGCACGCTCGAGGAAGAGCTCATGGAGCACAAGCCCGTGCCGCGCATAGAGTCCACGGCGCTTATCGGCATACCGGCGAACGCGATACGCCAGCGCCCCGACATCAGACAGGCGGAGCGCGAGCTCGTCGCGCAGATAGCGCGCAAGAAAGCCGCGCGCGCCGACCTCTGGCCCAAGTTCTACCTCACGGGCGCGATAGGCACGCAGGCGCACGAAGGCTCGCTCTTCAACGGCCCAGGCAAGATGTACAGCTTCCTTCCGCAGATAAGCTGGCCCATCTTCCACGCCGGCGCGATAACGAAGAACATCAAAGTCCAGGGCGCGCGCGCCGAGCAGCTCCTGGCGGCCTATGAACAGACCGTCCTCAACGCGGTCGGCGAAGTGCGCGACGCGCTCTCCGACAACGTACAGGAATACGCGCGCAACGCCTCGCTCAAGAGCGGCGTAGACGCGGCGCAGGCCGCGCTCGACCTCGCGAACGAGAGATACGCCCAGGGGCTCGTAGACTTCACGAACGTAATCAACGCGCAGAGCGCGCTCGCCTCGCTCTCCGAGCAGTACGTAGTGAGCGGCGGGCAGATCTCTACCAACGCCGTAAAGCTCTTCAAAGCCCTCGGCGGCGGCTGGCAGCCCCTCGACGAAGCCGAACGCGCGATAGCCGAAGCCGCGGCGAAGAAAAAATAACTTCGCGCGCGGAACAGGCGAAAACCCATAACGAACGGAAACGGAGCCCCTCGCGGGCTCCGTTTCTTGCGTATATAGCTGATTAACTATAGCCGCCGCCCGGCTTATAGTTCTTTAACTTTTATAAAAAAATATATACCGCCCCGCAACGTCCCTGTGCCCGATGAAGCGGGGCAGGCTCTGCTGGGGCCTCCGTCCCGTACCCAGCAGCAGCTTGCGTTGTTATGTCGCGTTGTTTAGCCTCAGTGTTTAGGACGGAGGTTCCGCGCAGAAGAGTCGCGGAACGGCGTCGTTTTTATGTAAAAGTTAAAGCACTATAAAACCGAAGCAGCGCGGCCCTGCGCCTGCCGCTGAGCCCGGCGGCTTTTAATGCCCATGCACCGCGGTATTTGGAGACGCCGGATGCTGCGGCATGACGAACGCCGGATTTTCGCAATAAAGTCAACCGGCTGTATCCGGCGCGCTTCGCCCCCTCTTTCACGCTTTCCGCCATTCTTTGTGCAAACGCAAGAAAATTTTCACATCTTACGAAAAATAGGCGAATTTGCTGAGACTGTCGCTATTTGCCTCGGTATAATCTCCTGGTAAGCGCCAAAATATAAAGCGAAGGAGACATTTTTTTATGTCGTTTGAAATCATCGATTCGATACTGACTATCAAGCTGGACGACATCGCGACGATGACGCTCGCCTCGATATTGCTGCTGATAGGCATAGCCGTGCGCAAGCGGGTGGGCTTCCTTACGAAGTTCTGCATTCCGGCCCCGGTCGTCGGAGGCTTCCTCTTCGTCCTGCTCAACCTCTGCTTTACGCTCTCCGGGACGGTCGCCTTCAAGTTCGATTCTTCCCTGCAGAACGTCTTTATGCTCGCTTTCTTTACGACGGTCGGCCTCGGTGCGTCGCTCAAGGTTCTCGTGACGGGCGGCAAGCTGTTTATAATCTACTGGCTCGTCAACGTCGCCATTACCGTCATGCAGACCCTGCTCGGCGTCGGCGTCGGGCACATGGTCGGCCTTGACACCGCCTACGGCGTCATCTCCGGCCCGATAGCGCTCGTCGGCGGCCACGGCGGCGCTACGGCGTACGGCATTACGCTCGAGGGGATGGGCTATCCCGGCGCGCAGCTCGTCGGCCTCACCTCCGCGACCTTCGGCCTCGTCGTGGCGAGCCTCGTCGGCGGCCCGCTCGGACGCCGCCTCGTCGAAAAGTACCGCCTTACGCCGTGCGAAGACGACAAGGACTATTCCGTGGACGTTAGCGACTACGAGGAAAAGGCTGTCGAGCTTAACTACGGCAACGTCATGAAGAACCTCACGGCGGTCTTCGTCAGCATGGCGCTCGGCTCGATGCTCGTCACGTGGATAGGCGGCGTCATCGGCATGAGCATCCCGACCTACGTCGGCTCGATGTTCTTCGCGGTGCTCGTCCGCAACATCAACGAGAAGTTCAGGCTCTACCAGTTCAGCCTCAGCTTCAACGACGGCTTCGGAGACATCGCGCTCGGCCTGTATCTCAGCATGGCGCTTATGTCGATGAACCTGCTCGACCTCGCGGGGCTCGCCCTGCCGCTGCTCGTCGTGCTCTGCACGCAGTGCGTCGTCCTCATCGCGCTGACTTACTTCGTCATCTTCCGCATCCTCGGCAAGAACTACGACGCGGCCGTCATGTGCTCCGGCCTCATCGGCCACGACATAGGCTCGACGCCGACGGCGGTCGCGAACATGACGACGATACAGGCGCGCTACGGCGAGTCGCGCAAGGCTATGATAATCGTCCCGATTATCGGCGCGTTCCTCATCGACGTATTCTATCAGCCGTTCGTCGTCTGGTTTATCAACGCCTACGTCCCGGTGCTCAAGTAAAAGCGGGGACGGCGCGCGGATTTTATATCTATTTTACGGCGATTTGATACAATCTAGTCAGTTACGGCGTCACGGGACGTGGACGCGCCGCCCCCCGTCCCTTTTTCAAAATCCGCGGCGGCGCGCATAAAATATATCTAGGAGGAACATGAAGCAATGACCAAACTTGTTGAGTGCATTCCGAATTTCAGCTGCAGCAAGGAAAAGGACGAGGCCGCCTACAACGCGCTCGTCGAAGTCGCGAAAAGCGTGCCCGGCTGCACCCTGTTCGACGCGCAGACCGACGGCAACCACAACCGCTGCGTATTCACGCTCATAGGCTCGCCCGAAGCGATTGAAGAAGTCGCCTTCCGGCTCACGAAGAAGGCCGCCGAGGTCATAGACATGACGAAGCACCACGGCGAGCACTCGCGCATGGGGGCGACCGACGTCATCCCGTTCGTCCCGACCGTCAACATGACCGTCGAGGAATGCGTCGAGATGTCCAAACGCCTCGGCAAGCGCATCTGGGAAGAGCTCAAGATTCCCAGCTTCCTCTATGAAGACTCCGCCACGTCGCCCGACCGCGTGAACCTCGCCAACGTCCGCAAGGGACAGTTCGAGGGAATGCCCGAGAAGCTGCTCCAGCCCGAGTGGGCGCCCGACTTCGGCGAGCGCAAAATCCACCCGACCGCCGGCATCACCGCGATTGGCGCGAGAATGCCGCTCGTCGCCTTCAACATCAACCTCGCAACCTCCGACGTGAACATCGCGAAGAAGATAGCGAAGGTCATCCGCGGCTCCTCCGGCGGCTTCAAGTGCTGCAAGGCGATGGGCTTCATGCTTGAAGACCGCGGCATCGCGCAGGTCTCCATGAACATGGTCAACTACGAGGTGACCCCGCTCACCGTCGTCTACGAGATGGTAGACAGCCTCGCGAAACGCTACGGCACCTACATCGTCGGCAGCGAGCTCGTCGGCCTCACGCCTGCGAAAGCTCTGCTCGACTGCGCCGAGTACTACCTCAAGCTTGAAAACTTCGACTGCCGCAACCAGGTGATGGAATACCACATCATCGACATGGAAGAGGGAGAATAGGCCATGAAGCTCGCAGAGATGCAGGTCGCCGAGTTCGTGAACGTGATGGCCTCCGACGCTCCCGCCCCGGGCGGCGGCTCGGCGGCGGCTCTCGAGGGCGCGCTCGGAGCGGCTCTCACCGCGATGGTCTGCGCGCTCACCGTCGGCAAGAAAAAGTACGCCGACGTGCAGGAGCTAGCCGTCGAATCGCAGAAAAAGGCAGACGGCCTCAAGGCGCGCTTCGTAGACGTGATCGACCGCGACACCGAGGCTTTCAACGCCGTCAGCGCCGTCTTCGCCATGCCGAAGGACACGGACGAACAGAAGGCCGCGCGCAAAGCCGCGATGCAGGAAGCCCTCAAGGGCTGCACCAAGACTCCGTTCGAAATGATGCAGCTCTCCTGCGAGGCGCTCGAGCTCACACGCTCGCTCGTAGGCCGCCTCAACGCGAGCGCCGCGAGCGACCTCGGCTGCGCCGCGCTCAGCCTCAAGGCCGCCGTGCAGGGCGCGTGGCTCAACGTGCTCATCAACATCTCCGGCATCAACGACGAAGCCTTCGTCTCAGAATACCGCAGCGGCGGACAGGCGCTCCTCGACAAAGCCCTTCCGCTCGCCGACGAAATCTACGCCGAGATACTGAAGGCGATGTAAACGGCCCGAAATGGCCGGCGCGGCGCAAACGCGCGCCGCGGACGAAAAACGGAACGGACAGGGCCTCTCGCGGGGCCCTGTTTATATTATGCGCGCACACGGCGCTAACGCACGCCGCTTAAAAAAGTCCGCCGAGCCGATTCCACGCAGCCCGCGCTGTATAATCTGACAAACTGCGAAACGGAGCGTGAGCCATGAACGCAGAGTACGAGATCATAAGCCTGAGCGCCCGCCAGGAGCTCATCCCCGAGGCCGCCGTATGGTTCGCCTCGAAATGGGGCATAGCGGCCGAAGAATACGAGGAAAGCATGAGACAGGCCGCTGCGGACGAAAGCGCCGCCGTCCCGAACTGGTACGTCGTGACGGACGAATGCGGCGCGGTGATAGCGGGCGCTGGCGTCATAGAAAACGACTTCCACGACAGGACCGACCTAACGCCGAACCTCTGCGCGCTCTTCGTCGAGGAGCCGCACCGCCGCCGGGGAATCGCGCCCCGCCTGCTCGGCGCAGCGCTGGCCGCCGCGCGCGCTGCCGGAATCAAAAAGCTGTACCTCGTCACGGAACACGAAAACCTCTACGAGCGTTACGGCTGGCGGCACATCGCGTACGCGGCCGGCGGCGACGGCGCAAAGATGCGCGTCTACGAGTCGCCGGAGGCATAGCATAAAGACCGCGCGAAGCGCGGCCTTTATGCAGGATAGCCTTAGATTCCCAGAAATTCGCGGACGTTGCCGCCGAAGAGCTTTTCTTTGTCCGCCTCGGTGAGCTTCGTCCGCGCGGCGAGCTTTTCGTAGCGCGGCAGGCCGAGGATGGGCCAGTCTGAGCCGAAGAATATTTTGCCGCCGGCGCCCTGCGCGAATATCGCGTCCATTATCTCCGGGCCGTAGAGCCAGGGCCACGCCGCCGTGTCGTAGCGCGCGTTTTGGAGCAGCAGCTTCATCTCGGGCATCGCCTCGAAGGCCCAGAGGCCGCCTCCGAAGTGTGCGAAGACGACCTTCGTCATCGGGAATTTGCGGCAGAAGTCCGCCGCTTCGCGCGCGCCGTAGGAGCCTTTGCCGGCGTACTGGTGCCCCGCCTGCTCCGCCGTGTGGAAGAGCATGAACCTGCCGCGCTCCTCGCAGAGCGCGCATAGCGTGCGCAGCCGCACCGTGTCCGAGAGAGCGAACGACTGCCCGTCGGGGAACAGCTCGCCTATGCCGAAAGCTCCGGCGTCGAGCGCGCGCTCCGCCTCCTCCGCGGCTCCCGGGCGCGTCGGCGAGACGACGGCGAGCGGCAGTATGCGCCCGGGGAAGCGGCGCGCGGCGTCAAGCACGTAGTCGTTCATCTCTCGGCACAGCCCCTGGTCGCGGAAGGCGAATGTCGTTACGAGCGAGCTTTCTATCCCGGCCTCGTCCATCGCGGCGACCAGCTGTTCCGCCGTGCCCCATTTCTGCACCTTCGACGACGACAGCAGCGCGAACCACGGCTCGCGCGCGGCTATCGCGTCCCGTTCTTTTTCCAAAAATTCAGGATACACATGTGCATGTGAATCTATAATTTTCACTATTCCCATCCCCTTAGAGGTATACTGCACCACAAAATAAATCATTCGCGCTGAGCAGTCAAGACGCGGGCGCACAAAAAACGCGGACGCCGCGTCTGTTTTCGCGGCGTCCGCCTGTTTTTATGAAAATCCCGTCCGGCGCGGCTGAGAAGACCGGGCCGAGCCGGGCTTTCGCGCGCCTCCCCTACGGTTTTCGATGGCGCGGGCGCGGTTATTTTGCGAAGCTTTTTACTATTCCGGCAAGAATGCGGGCTATCTTCTCCATCGACTGCACGGGGACGTATTCGTAGCGTCCGTGGAAGTTGTGCCCGCCGGTGCAGATGTTCGGGCACGGGATGCCGCCGTCGAACGAGAGTATCGTGCCGTCAGTGCCGCCGCGCATCGGCGTGTAGAACGGCTCGACGCCCTCGGCCTTCATCGCCTCCGCAATCGCCTCGACTATCTCGAAGCGCGGCTTTATCGCCTCGCCGATGTTCCTGTACGTATCCTCGATCTCGACGGTCACGTTCCCTTCTCCGTATGCCTTGTTAAGAAATTCAGCAATATCGCGCAGCCTTTGCTTCTTGGCCTCGAGCTTCTCAGCGTCATGGTCGCGCAGGAGAAGGCGAATCGCAGTGAGCTCCACCTCGCCGCGCAGCTCGAGCACATGATAGTAGCCCTCATAGCCCTCGGTGTGCTCCGGCGTCTCCGCCGGCGGCAGCATGTTGATGAACTCGCCGGCGATGAGGATGGCATTCTTCATCTGGTTCTTCGCGAGGCCGGGGTGGATGTTGAGGCCGCGCACCGTAACGAGCGCCGAAGCTGCGTTGAATGTCTCGTAGGTTATCTCGCCGAGCGGACCGCCGTCGAGCGTGTATGCGAAATCGGGGCTGAACAGCGATTTGTCGAGAGTCTTCGCTCCGAGGCAGCCTATCTCCTCGTCGGTCGGGAAGAAAAATTCTATGTCGCCGTGCTTCTCGTCCGGGTTGTCGCGGAAATACTTCGCCATCGTCATAATCTCGGCAATCCCGGCCTTGTCGTCCGCGCCGAGCAGCGTCGTCCCGTCCGTCACGACGAGGTCCCAGCCCGCGTAATTCCTCATGTGCGGGAAATTCTCGGGGCTCAGCACGATTCCGAGCTCCTCGTTCAGCGTCACGTCCCCGCCGTCGTAATTTTCGACTATGCGCGGCTTAACGTCCTTACCGGGCAAGTCCGGCGAAGTGTCGAGATGCGCGCAGAATCCTATCGACGGAGCGCCGGCGCAGTTGCCGGGAATCTTACCGTAAACGCACCCCGCCTCCGAAACCGCTACGCGCCCGGCTCCGAGTTCGCGCAGCTCGTCCGCAAGCAGCGCGGCGAGGTCTTTCTGCTTTTCGGTGCTTGGAACGACTGGCTGGTTGTAGGCCGACTCCGTGTCTATCTTTACGTATTTAAGAAATCTCTCAAGAACTTCGCTCATTCGTCATATTCTCCTTTACTCTACGCCTTCTTGCCGCCGTAGACCTCGGAAAGAGGCACTGCGCCGCCGCCCTTCGTCACAGCCGAGACGATGAAAATCACGGCGAAAGAGAGCGGCACTGTAATTATCGCGCTCTTGATGCCGAAGGGCGAGCGCAGGACTATCTCCCATATTATAGTTCCGACTCCGCCCGCAAGTATCCCGCAGACGCCGCCGGCCTTCGTCACGTTCTTCGCGAAAAGCGCGCACACGAGCGCCGGAGTTACGGAAGCGCCGTACATTGAATATGCGTACATCTGCACGGATAGAATGTCGGGGAAGAAGCGCCCCATGACGTATGCGAGCACAGATATCGCGACCGCCGAGACGCGCAGCGTCATGAGCTTCTCGCGGTCGGTCGCGTCACGGTGCAGGAAACGGTGCCAGATGTCGTAGGTGACGTTCGACGCTATCGTCAGCACGTAAGAGTCGCCGGTCGTGATGATGAAGGACATACAGGCCGCCATCAGTATCCCGCCGAAGAGCGGCGGCAGGAAGTTGATTGCGAGCTGGAAGATGACCGTGTCAGGCCTGTCTATATTTGGAAGCAGATAGATGCCGGTCGTAGTCAGAGTGATGATGAGCGCGCAGACGACTATCTCGGATATTACGAGCCCCATCCCCGACTGCTTCGCCGTCTTCACGTCCTTCGCCGCGCCCATGCGCTGGATCATATTCTGGTCGCCGAGAACGAGGAAGAATATCGGGAAGATATATCCGAGCGCCTGCACGATGTTTAGGTTTCCGATGAAAGTGTCGCGTCCCGGCGGAAGATTCGCGAAAACGCCGAAGAATCCGCCCTCGACCTGCCCGGACAGAATCGGTATCGCGACGAGGAAGCCGCCGACGAACAGAAACGCGCCTATTGCGTCAGTGTAGGCGACGCTGACCATCCCTCCCGTCACAGCGAGCACCAGCATTATCAGCGCGGAGGCGACGACGGCTGTGTTGAGGTCGATACCTGTAGTCAGGTTGATAAGGCTGCCCGCCGCCGTGAACTGCGACGAAAGGATGCCGACGTATCCTAAGACTATGCAGACAGTGGCGATGACGCGCGCGGCCGTGCCGTAGCGTATCTCAAAAAGCTCGGGAATCGTGTAGGTCGTAGCCTCGCGCACGCGGCCCGACACCAGATAGAGCAGCAGCATGCCTATCGGCGCGCCCATGAAAATGAGAACGCCGAAGAGCGGCCCGTTCTGCCATATAAGGTTCGCCGAGCCGGTGATGCCGCCCGCGCCGCACCAAGTCGCCAAAAGCGTGCCGATGAGGACGATGGTCGGAAGGCTGCGGTTCGCTACGGCGAAGTCGTCTGAGTTCTTGACCTTCTTCTTCGTCAGGTAGAGGCCGACGCACAGGACGATTGCCAGATACAGGACGACGCAAGTGATGATAAGAGGGCTAGCGTGCATGAAAACAGCTCCTTAGAAAATGAATATAGAATTACTTCCGTCTGCGCCGCATCATGTGCGGCATGCCGTGCACCACGCGAAAATGGAACAAAATACATTTTCGCAGCCTTTTATTCAGGATAGGCCAGATATTATCATCTATTTCATCTTTGTCAACGACGCGGCGTATAATCATTGATAACAGTCCGCCGCGCGGCGCGCGTTCCATAAAAAAGGAGGGAAAGGCGTGGTAGTAGTCCGTTACGTAAAAGTCAAAAGCCTGCTCTCTCCGACCAAGCTGGGCGCGGACTTTGTGATAAATCCCTACGCCGGCTGCCCGCACGGCTGCGTCTACTGCTACGCCTCGTGCATGGGCGCGGCGGCGAAGCGCGGCGAGCCGTGGGGCTCGTACCTCGACGTGAAAATTCCGTCCCTCCCGTTCGACTTGGCGAAGCTCTACCGGCGCAGCGTCCTCTTCTCATCGCTGACTGACGCCTACAACCCTTACGAGGAGCGCGCCCGCGTGACGCGCGGCCTGTTGCGCGCCCTCGTCCCGGCGCGTCCGGACATTGTGATAATCACGAAATCCGCGCTCGCCGCGCGCGACGCGGACATCTTCAAAGAATTTCCGCACGTAAAGGTGATTTTCTCATTCAGCTCGCTCGACGACAATTTCCGCCGCAGAGCCGAGCCGCACGCCGCAAGCCCCGCGAAAAAGCTCGCCGCGATGGAATCGCTGAAAAACGCCGGCGTCGAGACGGGCGTCATGGCGGCGCCAATTTTTCCCGGAATCACGGACTGCGCGGAAATCATAAGGGTCTGCGCGCCGCTAGTCTCGTCTATGACATTCGACACGCTGAACCTGCGCGCGGGAAACCGCGCCAAAATCCTCGCCTTCGTCAGAAATCTGCGCCCGGACCTCGAGCCGCTCTACCGCAGGATATACGAAGAAGGCGACCGCTCATACTGGCGCGCCCTGCGCGCGCGCATAGAAGAGGATTGCCGCATCCGCGGCGTAAGGCGCGACGTTTTCTTCTAAAGGCGAGATTTTTTCACTCTCTCGTAAGTTGCCGTCACAAATTATTGTATTAAAAATCCTGTCTTTCACATACTTGCAAAATTTATCGAGATGTTTATAATACGCCCATAGCGTATATCATATATGATATACGCTATATAATAAGCAAAAAACAGACGGAACTATGAGGTCAAGAAGGGGATATCATGAGCTGTACTCTTTTTAAAAACGCGAACTTGATTGACGGCAACGGCGGAGAGCCGATGGAGAACATGTCGCTACTGGTCGAGGACGGCAAAATCGCAGAGATATCGAAAAAAATCGGCGCGCCCGTATCGTCCGAGGTGATCGACTGCCGCGGAAACACGATTATGCCGGGGCTGATAGACGCCCACATGCACCTCGGGCTGGTTGAGATCGAAGTGGCGAACCTTGCGCGCAGAAACGCTCCCGGGCTTATGGCGGCGAAGATGTTCAAGAACCTGCGCGAAGCGCTCGACCAGGGATACACCAGCGCGCGCGACACCGGCGGAGCGGACGCCGGCTTCCGCGACGCGGTCGAGCTCGGCTACGCGGCCG
The DNA here is from genome assembly GCF_002159945.1 of Cloacibacillus sp. An23. Classification (NCBI taxonomy): domain Bacteria; kingdom Thermotogati; phylum Synergistota; class Synergistia; order Synergistales; family Synergistaceae; genus Cloacibacillus; species Cloacibacillus sp. An23. Next base: position 123,983 of record NZ_NFJQ01000003.1, read on the forward strand.
GGCCGCGGCTCAAGATATGCGGCTCCGTCATCGCGCAGACGGGCGGGCACGGCGACGACAGGATATATTCCGAGACGCGCCCGTATTCGGAGCCGTATCTCGGCTTTCGCGCCACCATCGCCGACGGCGTGCCAGAGGTGCTGAAGGCCTGCCGCGAAAATATACGCCGCGGCGCGGACTTTATAAAAGTCATGTGCGGCGGCGGCTGCGCGAGCCCGAGCCACGGCCCCGAGACGTCGCAGTACACGCTTGACGAGCTCAAAGCCGCGGTGGACGTCGCGGAGTCGATAGGCAGCTACGTCGCGTCGCACAGCTATTCTAACCGAAGCATAAGGCTCAGCGCCGAAGCCGGCATACGCACGATAGAGCACGCGAACCTCATGACGAAGGAGACGGCGGAGCTCGTGGCTAAGAGCGGCGCGTACATCGTGCCGACTCAGATAACCTACGAGATAGTCATAGAGAAGAGCCGCGAGCTGATATCGAAATTCATCTACGACAAATTCGTCTCCGTCTGCGAACGCGGCTACGAGGCCATACGCAACGCCATAGCCGCGGGCGTCCCGGTCGGCGGCGGAACGGACCTCACGGGGACGAACACGATGTACGCCTCAGGCGCGATAGCCTATCAGGCCAAAGCTCAGGGCGCTATGGGCGCTATAGTCTCGTTCACCAAGACCAACGCTGAGATACTGAAAATCGGAGACGTTACTGGGACTCTGGAAGAGGGGAAGCTTGCGGACGTCCTGGTCGTCAAAGGGGATCCTCTTAAAAATATCGGGCTTTTCAAAAATTACCGCGAAAATCTGCTCGTGATAATGCAGGGAGGGAGGTTCCACAAGAACATATTGTCTTAGTTCCGGCGCTTTTTTCACTTTTGGACTCTAACGTTTCAATCGGAGGTATGAAAATGGGGAAATCTCTTATATCGTCTGAGAAGATCAACAAGGGGCTCCGCGTCCCTCACGTATGGACGATCATACTGTTCTGCCTCGTCCTCGGCGGCATTATGACCTACCTCGTCCCGGCGGGCGTCTATGAGCGCGTGACTGTGGACGGACGCCAGCTCATCGACCCCGATTCGTTTCACTACGTCGCGCAGACTCCGGTCGCGCCGTTCGACTGGTTCGTGTCGATAATCGACGGGCTCACGGGGTCTATGGCTATCATGTCCATGATATGGTTCACCATAGCATCGACAGACGTCTATACCGAGAGCGGCACTCTGCATAAGATGGTCGGATGGATAATGAAGGTCTGCCGCGGCAACTATCTTCTCATCATGGGCGCGCTCATGGCGTTTTTCGCGGTGCGCGGCGCGATGGGCGCTTTCGAGCTCCACATTCCGTTCGTGCCCATCACGATAGCTCTCGCGCTAGCCTGCGGCTGTGACGTTATGACAGGGCTCGCCATCGCGATGGTGCCGACCTTCGTCGCCTTCGCCTACGGGCCGATAAACGTATATACCGTCGCCGTCGCGCAGGGCATCGCCGGCGTGCCGGTGTATTCGGCCATGGGCTTCCGCGTCGCGGTGTGGCTCGTGCTGATGGCGGCCACCTTCTGGTATGTCCTGCGCTACGCGTCGCGCGTCCGCAAGGACCACTCCATCAGCCCGACCGGATTTGAAAATCCATCTGCCGCCAAGATCGACATAGAGGCGATCCAGCAGGAAAAGATGACGGGACGCCAGAGGCTGCTGACCGTCATGCTGATAGCTACGATCGGGCTACAGATGGCGGGGCCGATGCTCTGGGGCTGGGGCTTCGCGCAGATAGGCGCGCTGTGGCTCATCTCCGGCATAGCGGCCGGGCTCGTCGCAGGCTTCACCAACGAGAGGATATGCGAGATCATGGGCAACTCCTGCGCCGGGATATTCAGCGGCGTCATCTGCATAGGGCTCGCGAGGTCCGTCTCCGTCGTCCTGACGAACGGCAACATCCTCGATACGATAGTCTACGGCCTTTCGATACCGCTCCAGCAGATACCGGCGGCGGTCTCCGCGGTCGGAATGCTGTTCATACAGGCGCTGCTGAACTTCTTCATCCCGTCGGGCTCGGGGCAGGCGACTGTGGCCATGCCTATAATGGCCCCGCTCGCGGACGTCGTCGGCCTCACGCGTCAGACGGCGGTCATGGCCTTCCAGCTCGGCGACGGCCTCACGAATATGATAATGCCGACGACGGGGGCGCTCTTCGTCTACATCGGAGTCGCGAAGATAAGCTATTCCACATACTTCAAGTGGATACTGCCGCTCTTCCTGACGCTGGTCTGCATAGCCGTAGTATCGCTGCTGATAGCTACGTCCATACACCTCGGGCCGTTCTAAGCCGTGGCGGCCCGTGGAGTGCCTGACCCAACAGGCGGAGACGGGGGCGCGTTCGCGCGCCCTTGTCTTTGTTTTCCCTCGTCCTTATAATTTCAGACAGATTGCAATCGGCGACGATGGGGGATTAGACGCATGCGTCCTTTGATAAAAGTACCTACGCTGAGCGAACTCGCGTATCAGAGCATAAAAGAGCAGATCCTGGCCTGCCGCATAAGGCCGGGCGAGAAGATAAACATAGACCAGTACTCAGCGAGCCTCGGCGTAAGCGCCACGCCCGTCCGCGAAGCGCTGTCGAAGCTCCAGCAGGAGGGGCTCGTCCAGTACGTGCCGAGGACGGGCTGGAAGATAGCCCGTATATCCAAAAACGAATTCCACAAGCTGCAGGAGATAAAGGCGCTGCTCGAGGTGACGCTCGCGGACAGGGCCCTGCCGTTTATAAAGGACGAGGACATACCGCAGATGGAGGCCCTCAACGACAGAATGAAGGACCTCTTCGCGAGCGAGAGCGGCGCGAAGCCGGACCTCGAGAAGCTGCTCGAGGCCAACGACCGCTTCCACATGTATATATTCAAATTCTACTACAACGACCTGATGATAGAGCTGCTCCAACAGACGTGGAACACGCTTCGCTACGCCAGGCTGCTGTGGATATCGTCGGAAGAGTTCTTCACGAAATTCTACGAGGAACACAACGCCATAATAGACGCCATCAGACAAAGAGACCGCGAAGCGCTCCGCCGCGCGGTCGAGACGCATCTGCAGTGCGGCCTCGAAGACATGGAGGCCTGCCTCGAAGACAAATAATCTGCCGTCCGCGCGCTACTTGCGCGAAAAGCCGCGCGACGGCGCCGCAGTGCAGGCTATCGCTATAAGTATCAGCGCGCAGCCTATCACCTCATGCACAGACGGAATCTGATGCACGAACACGGCTGTCAGCACGACGGCGACGACTATCTCCATCGTACAGAGCAGGCTCGCCATCGCCGCCGGGATGCACTTGAGCGCGGCGAAGAAAACTCCGTAAGCTATGAAGCTTCCCGTGAAGGCCTGCACGTTCATCAGAGCGAAGCGCGCGGCGTCGAAATTCGCAAGGTCGCCCCAGCCGTACCATTTCGTCTTGAAAACGAAAAGAATGAACAGCCCGACGGCGTTTGAGAAAAACAGCAGCTTAAACTCGTCCACCTTATGCTCGAGCGAGAAGCGGCGCGTGACGAGCGCCTGCCCGGACATGCCGACGACGGCGAGCAGCCCCCAGAAGAGGCCGGGAAGCGATATGTTCATAAGCGCGTGAACGCTGCCGCCCATCCCGATGAACACGCCGAGGACTATCAGCACGCCGGCTGCGCACTGCAGCGCGGTGGGCCTCTCGTGCGTTATGTAGAGCGAGCCGGCGAGCGCGCCGAGCGGGAACGTGTAATGCACGACGAGCGCCTCTGCGACGGACAGATATTCGAGCGAAGTCAGGAAGCCGCCGCCCGCGAAAGCGACGGAGAGCGTGCCGGAAATTATATAAAACCGGAGATAGCCTCGTTCGACGCGGAAATCCCCGGCGCCGTGCGTGAGGAAGAGAAACAGCCCGGAGGCCGCGAACGTGAAGAGCGACCGGTAAACCATGACGGACATCAGATCTATGCCCGCCGCGCCGAGAACCTTCGCAATCGGGCTGATAATCCCCCAGCATACCGCCGCCGTCAGCGCGAGAGCCGCGCCGCGCCAGTAATTATTGAGCTTCATTCTCCCATCCTTCCGCCGCGCGCCACTGCGCACGCAAGCAGACTATAGCATATTTTTGCGATTGGGCAATAAGCGCCCGCGCGGATGCGCAAATTCAACCTTGACATAGAGCGCGCTCAAGAGGCTAAAGTAACGGCGCCGGCCTGAAACGGCGGGGCTATCCCCGCGAAAATGCGCGCGTGCCACGCGAAAGGAAGGTGAAAGCCGGGAAATAAAGCCGTAACGAATGTCGGACTATGACGCACAAAATTCTCCCTAAAAAACCGCCCGCCGCGCCCACGCGCAAAGCGCGCGCCAAAGCCGGCCGGCGCGCGGCGCACAGAGCGGGCGGTTGTTTTTACTTATAAAAAATTCTGCTTTCGACGGCTTAAGCATATTTTCGTCCGCCTGACGGACGAAGGATAAATATTCCGCTGCGTACGTCCCGTGCGCGGAGTTCGCTGGATTTGCCCGGCCTCAGAGCGAGGGTGAAGCGCCTGCTGCTTGAGGGCGGGACGCAGCGAGAGACGCAGCGTTTTGCGCCGGACGCAGAAACGCAGAAACGCGGCGCAGATTCCGCCGCGCCGCGCGCATTTGTAACGATTTAGTAAAAGGCTAGAACGACACCTTGCTTTTCGCCGCGCTGTCGTTGAGTATGCGGTCGTCTATCATTCCTTCGCCGCGTCCTATGCAGAGCGCCGTCACGACGTCGCCGGTGCAGTTGAACGTCGTCGTGCCCATGTCGATTATGCGGTAGATGCCAGCTATCATGCCGACTATCTCAAGCGGCAGGCCCATCGTGGTCAGCAGCATCGTGGACATGATTATCGCGCCGCCGGGCACGCCGGGGCAGCCGACCGACACGATGACGGTCAGCAGGATTATGAACATCTGCTGCGTTATCGTGAGCGGCACGCCGTAGAGGTGCGAGACGAAGATGACCGCCGCCGAGTAGAAGCAGGCTCCGCCGTTCATGTTCATCGTCGCGCCGAGCGGCAGGACGAAGCTCGCGAGGCTCTCGGATACGCCGAGCTTGTCGCGCGAGACGCTTATCGTGACGGGAAGGCTGCCGGAGCTGCTGGTCGTACTGGCCGTGACCGCCCAGAGCTCGATGATCTTCGAGTAGAACTGCTTGAGCGGGACTTTCGCTATGACTACGAGCATGACGGCGTACATGACGCAGACTGCGAAGAGCGCGAGGTAGATCGTGCCGATGAAGGCGGCGAGCGGGCCGAATATCTCAAGCCCGTAGGCCCCGACCGCGCAGGCCATGAGGGCCGCGACGCCGTAGGGCGAGAAGGCCATGACTATCGCGGTTATCTTGTACATCATTTCCGCGCCGTCCTCGAAGATCCGGCGCAGGCGGCCGCCCTTGTCTCCGAGGAGGATTATCGCGACGCCCATGAATATCGAGAAGGCGATTATCTGCACGAGCGTGCCGTTGGCCAGCGCGCTGAATATGTTGTTCGGGAACATCTGGACGATGGTGTCCGTGAGCGACGGCACGGCCTGCGCCTCGTAGACCCTGCCGCCCGTAACTATCATGTCGAGGCGGAAGCTGCGGCCGGGCTGCACGGCGTTCGCTATCATCATCGACATTCCGGCCGCGGCGGCTGTCGTGCCTATGAAGTAGAGGAAAGTCTTGAGGCCTATTCTTTTGAGTTTGCTCATGTCGCCGATGCTGCACACGCCCGCCGTTATCGAGCAGAGTATGAGCGGCGCGACGAGCATCTGGATGAGGCGGAGGAAAAGGTCGCCGACGGGCTTGAGCACCATCGCGCGCTCCCCGAAGATGAATCCGAGCGCTATGCCGAGGCCGAAGCCGATGAATATTTTTACGCTTAGGCTGAGTTTTTTCATAATCTTTCACCCTTTCTTCGTTCCGTGGAAATTTCGAGCAAAGAACATCCTGCGCCGCGGCGCGCGCGAGCGACGCGGCCGTGCCGGCGAAGAGGTTCGCTGAGCAGGTTTGCGGTTTTTTATTGAATTGCGTGGTTTACGTGGATAAAGCTGGAAAATCGGGGCAAGGGGCGGCGGCTGAGCGCCGCCCCGGATTTTGCGTTATTTTGCGCGTTTTACGTTTTTTATATCGCCTTCACCATGCCGCCGTCTACGAGTATCGTCTGGCCCGTGATGAAGGTGTTCGACGGGGCGCAGAGGAAGGCGGCGAGCTTGCCGTATTCGTCGGGCCGTCCGTAGCGTCCGAGCGGGATGCCGGCGAAGGCTTTCTTCTGGAGTTCTTCGACGGAGATGCCGGCCTTCTCGGCGCGTATCTTGTCGAGCTGGTCTATGCGCGCCGTGCCGATGCGTCCCGGCGCTATTACGTTGACGAGGATGTTGTCCCTGCCGAGCTCCTGCGAGAGAGTCTTGGCGAGGCCGACGACGCCCATGCGGAAGGTGTTCGAGAGGATGAGGTTGTCGAGCACGGCCTTGACCGAGGACGAGGTGGAGCAGAGTATGCGTCCGCCGCCCTGCTCGCGCATGTAGGGAAGGACCTCGCGTATCGTGCGGATGTAAGAGAGCAGGCAGAGCTCATAGGCGTCCTGCCAGTCCTTGTCGCTGAAGGCGTCGAAGGGGCCGGGCTTCGGGCCGCCGGTGTTGTTGACGAGCGCGTAGATCGGGCCGCATTTATCGGCGGCCGTCTTGACGAGGTTCTTTATGTCGTCTGGGTTCGTGATGCTGCCGACGAAAAATTCCGGGCGGTTTCCGGTCTCCTTGAAGATGTCTTCCTGCGCCTCTTTGAGCTGGTCTTCAAACGGCGAGAAGATCATGACCTTCGCGCCTTCGCGCGCGAGTTCGCAGGCTATCGCCTTTCCGAGCCCGCTGCTCGAGGCCATTACGAGCGCGCTTTTGTCTTTGAGTCCGAGTTCCATTGTTTTATTCCTCCTGTCTGGGTTTCCGTTATTTTCTGAGCTTGAGGTCTATTACCGGATTGACGAGCGGCTCGAAGGAGAAGCCGTCCGGCCCCGTGATGCGGCACTCCGCGACGTCGCCGTCCTGGATATGCACCGCGCGCGGCGTTCCGGTGGAGAGTATGTCGCCGGGCAGCCAGCCCTGCATGTGCGAGACGAGCGCGACGAGGCGCGCCGGGCTGAAGGTCATGTTCGAAACGGTGTTTTTCGCGTGGACTTCGCCGTTGTGGACGGTGGAGACTTCGAGCGCCGAAACGTCGGGAATTTCGTCAGGCGTCACGAACTGAGGCCCGAAGGTGAAGAATGTGTCGAAGCCCTTGACGATGGTCAGGTAGCGCGGATTGAGGCGCAGTATCGACTCTTCGGTCATGTCGAGTATCGTAGTGTAGCCCGCGACGTATTCGAGCCAGTCTTTTTCTTCGATGAACTTGCATTTTTTGCCGATGATGACGCCGAGCTCGGCTTCCGCCGTCGTCTTCTGCGCTTCGGGAAGCGCGGGTATCTTTATCTCGTCGCCGGGGCCGGCTATGCACGAGGCGGGCTTGTAGAAGCTTCCGGGGAAGACCTGCGGCGTCTTCTCGCCGAGGTCGCCGGCGTGGTCCTTGTAGTTGAGGCCGATGCCGAATATCCTCTGCGGATTTCTGTAAAGCGGGCCGTAGACGACCTCGCCGTAGGGGATGGCCTCTTTTTCCGCGAGCTTCTCGGCTTCGGCCGCGCCGCCCGCGTTGTACCACTCGGTCAGCGGCTTTATCTGCTCTTTCTCAATCATCGGGAGCAACTCGGCCTCAGGCTCGAAGCCCGCGCGCAGTCCGAGCGCCGTCACCGGCAGGACGCCGCTCTTCGTCACGAGCCCCGCGCGCTCTACGTTCCATTTGCGGAATGTCGCTAATCTCATTTAATAAGACCTCCAGTCCTTCTATTTCTCGGAGAGCTTTTCAAAAGCCTTGTTCATTCTCTCACAGCCTTCTGCGATGTTGTCAAGGCTGTTGGCGAAGCTCATGCGCAGGTAGCCCTCGCCGTTCGCGCCGAATACGCTTCCGGGGACGAGCGCTATCTTCGCCTCGTCGAGCAGGTATTCCGCGACTTCGCCGCACGGACGGCCCAGCCCCTTCACGTTGATGAAGATGTAGAAGGCTCCCTTCGGCGAGAGGCAGCGCGCGCCGGGCATCTTGTTTATCGCCTCGACCGCGTAGTCGCGGCGGCGCTGGAATTCGCGCACCATCAGCTCGACCTCGTCCTTCTCGCCGCGCAGCGCCGTTATCGCGGCGCGCTGGACGAACGACGCGGCGCAGGTCGTGTTGTGCTGGTGTATCTTGTTCATCGCGACGATGAGATCCTTCGGCGCGGCGGCGTAGCCTATGCGCCATCCGGTCATCGAGTAGGCCTTCGAGAAACCGTTGAAGGTCACGGTGCGCTCCGCCATTCCGGGCAGGGAGGCGATGCTCGTCTGCTTCTCACCGTCGTAGACGAGGCGCTCGTAGATTTCGTCGGAGATCACGAGAAGGTCGTGCTTCACCGCGAGCTCGGCTATCTCTTCAAGCTTCGCGCGCGAGAGCACGCCGCCCGTCGGGTTGCAGGGCGTGAGCAGGACGATGGCCTTCGTGCGGGCCGTTATCTTGCTCTCTATCTCGCCGACGCTCGGCTCGAAGCCGTTTTCTTCGGTGAGCGAATACGAGACGGGCTTCGCCTTGAAGAGCGCCGGGACGTTGAGATAATTTATCCATACCGGGTCGGGGATGAGCAGTTCGTCGCCCTCGTCGAGCACCGTGCAGAGAAGGTCGAAGACCGCCTCCGACAGCCCCGCCGTGACGAGCACGTTCTCCGCCGCGCAGGGGATGCCGTTCGCGGTGCGCAGCCTTTCGGCTATCGCCTCGCGCAGCTCCATCATCCCGAAGTTCGAGGTGTAGAATACCTCGCCGTCGCGCAGGCTCTTTATCGCCGCTTCCTTTATGTAGGCCGGAGTGTCGAAGTCCGGGCGGCCTATCTCGAAGTGTATCACCCGCTCTCCCGCGCGTTCCATCGCGAGCGCCTTCTCGTTCACCTTGCGTATGCCGGACGGCGCGAGCGCGCCGATCCTTTCGGCAGTGAAATCCCTCATTGCCATTCCCCTTTCCGGTCGCGTTATTCAAATTTGGTTTTTTAAGGCCCCGTTGTTTCTTTTTTGCTGAGCTTATATTAGTAAATTGGGAGTTTGCTGTAAAATACTTATTACAATATAATCTTATATGGTTGTTTCTATGGGCCCCGTAAGGGAGAAACGCTATGCTGAAAGACATCGAATACATATACGCCGTATATCTGGAGCGAAGCTTCTCGAAGGCCGCGAAGCGGCTGTTCATCTCGCAGCCGTCGCTCTCCGCCGCCGTCAAGCGCATAGAGAACGAGCTGGGCGTCCCGCTCTTCAACCGCGGCACGAACCCTGTCAGCCTCACAGAGGGCGGGGAATACTATATAAAATTCGCGGAAAAGATAATGGAGACGGAGCGCGAGATGCGCGAGCATTTCGCGGCGCTCGCCGCGGGCGGCTCGTCGCGCCTCAACGTAGGCAGCTCGATGTTCTTCTGCACCTATGTGCTGCCGGACATCGTCGAGGCTTTCCGCGAGAAGCGCGGAGGCGCCTCGGTGACGCTCTCCGAGGGCAGCAGCGTCGCGCTCTCCGAGCGGCTCAAGGACGGCAGCCTCGATTTTCTGCTCGAAGCCGAGCAGCCTGACAAAAACGCCTTCGAGTCGGCGGTATGGACGACGGAGCACATAATCCTCGCCGTGCCGTCGTCGTTCGCGATAAACGAGGAACTCGCCGCCTACCGCTATTCGTTCGAAGAACTCGCGTCGGAGCGCGGAAACGCGCCGGCCAAGCCGCCCGTGCCGCCCGAGCGCTTCGCGGGCGAGAATTTCCTCATTCTCAAAAAATGGAACGACCTGCACCGCCGCGCCATGGCGATATGCCGCCGCGCCGGATTCACGCCGAAGGTCTCGATGTATCTCGAACAGATGATGACCGCCTACTCGCTCGTATGCGAGGGGCGCGGCATAGCCTTCGTGCGCGACACGCTGCTCGAATGCCTTCCGCCGACGGACAGGGCCGTCTTCTACCGCATAGACAGCCCGGAGTCGAAGCGCGATATTTATCTCTCCTATAAAAAATCCGGGACTCTCACGCAGATACAGCGCGAGTTCATAGAATTCATGAAGACCGCGAAGCTGCCGCGGCGCGGAGGAAAAAGCGGCGAATGAACGGACGCCGCCGAAACGCCCCGCGCGGCTGCGGTCCGCAGCGCGGTTCCATGTTTTTGCCTGACGGATATAAAAAACCGCCGCCGTCCCGCGTGAGCCGTGGACGGCGGCGGTTCCGTATCTTTTTAAGACGCGCGGAAGCCGCGCCTTATCGCCTCGAGGCGCTCCGGCTCGTACACCGACCTTATTATCATTTCGCATATCACGCGCGCGCCGGTCTTTATCACCTTTTCTATCCTTTCGCCCTTCATACATGCGGCGAATTCGCGCGTGTGCGCGGGGATGTCCCCGTCGCAGACGGATAGCGTCGGGTGGAAGGCCGCGCAGCGGAAGCTGACGTTGCCGATGTCCGACGAGCCTGCTCGCTCTATGTCGTCCTCCGTCACCGGCAGGCCGAGCGATTCGTATATCTCGCCGAGCAGCGCCGTGCCCGCGGGGTTCGGCTTCATGCTGTCGAAGGGCGGCGCGAACTCGTCTATCTCGACCTCCGTCTGAGTTGCGAGCGCCGCGCCGCGCGCGCAGTCGTGCAGCTTCGGCAGTATCTCCGCGAGGTAGCGCGAGTCGGGGCTGCGGAAGAGATATTCCGCCGATGCGAATTCCGGCACTATGTTCGAAGCCTCGCCGCCGCGCGTGATTATCCCGTGGATGCGCGTCGACGGGCGGACGTGCTGGCGCATCATGTCGAGCGCGTGCGCCATCAGCGTCACGCCGTTGAGCGCGTTGCGTCCCTCCCACGGGCACGACGAGGCGTGCGCCGGCGCGCCGCGGAAGTTGTAGCGGAAGGCCGAGAGCGCGAGGAACTTCGACTCTATTTTATTTTTCGAGTCCATGTGTATCATTATGACGAAGTCGTACTTGTCGAATACGCCGGCCTTCGCCATGTCGATTTTCCTGCCGTTCAGCTCCTCGTCGGGCGTGCCTATTATATCCACGTTCGCCGCGAGGCCGCTTCCGTGCAGCGCGAGCGCGGCGAGCAGGCTGAGGCTTCCGCTCGCGCAGTGTCCGCAGGCGTGCCCAATCTCGGGCAGAGCGTCGTATTCGGCGAGTATCCCGATGTTTATCCCCGACTCGGGCGCTTCGCAGACGCGCGCGCGGAAGGCGTGCGGCACGCCGCAGAATCCGCGTTCGGCCGCCGCGCCGTGCGCCTCCAGCAGCGCGCAGAATCTCTCGCAGGCCTCGCGCTCCTCGCCCGAAATTTCGGGATTTTCCGCGAGCCAGCGGTTCAGCGCCGCCGCCTCGGGCGCAAGCTCCTCTATGCGCGCGCGCGCGGCGTCAAGGGCTGCGCGCTCGCTTTCGTTCCGTATCTCCACCGCGCCGCTCCTAGAAGCGCAGCGAGAGACAGGAGAGGCCGCCGTCGAGCTTGCGGTACTCGGAAGTGTCGGTCAGTATCACCTCGTAGCCGGCCTCGCGCACGAGGCGCTCCACCGTCGGGTAGCCCGTTGGCACGATAACCTTGCCGTTGACCCAGATGCAGTTCGCGGCGTAGCTCTCTTCCTCGGGAATCACGATTTTGTTGAATTTCGCAAAGTCCGGCTTGTCCACGAACTCGCCCGAGACGAGCATGTTGTTGTTCTCGATGTAGTTGACGCCCGTCTTGAGGTGCAGCACGTGCTCGAGCGGCACCTCGGAGCCGGAGAGGCCGCGGCGCTCGAGTATCTCTATGAACTGGCGGATGCCCTCTTCGTTCGTCCTGGCGGAGCGCCCGACGTAGAAGTGGTCGCCGACCATCATCACGTCGCCGCCCTCGAGCGTGCCGGGGGCCTTGATGAACTCTATCATGTCGTCGGGGAAGAACTTCTTTATCGTCGGCAGCATCTCCATCGCCTCGCCGTTGCGGCTCGCCGCGCCGGGGTTCGTGATTATCGCGCATTTGCGCGTAATCACAGCCGCGTCCTCGACGAAGCACGAGTCCGGGTACGCTTCGAGCGGCTCCAGCTCCGTCACGGCGACGCCGCATTTTTTGAGCGCCTCTATATACGAGGCGTGCTGCTCGAGCGCGAGGCCGTAGTCGGGCTTTCCGAGCTGCGGGTTGGACGTTATGCCGTCGATGAGGCTTTTCGCCGGTTTTCTCACTATTACGTTCTTAAACATATTTTTATGTCCTCCTGTAGAGTTTATCTAAACGACTTCGCTGTTATACGCGCGCGCCGCGCCTTAGAACGGGCCGTAATCTATCGCGACCGCCAGAGCTATGAAGGCCGCCTGCATTACGAGCATGATGCCGAAGAGCGGCACGAAGAACCTGTACCACTTGCCGATGGGCACATGCGCTATCGCCGCCATGACCATTATGCCGCCGACGGGCCAGAAGAGGTTGGAGTATCCGTCGCCGAACTGGTAGGCGAGTATCGCTATCTGCCTGTTGAGGCCGACGAGGTCCGCGAGCGGTATCATTATCGGCATGACCGCCGTCGCCTGTCCGCTGCCCGATGGGATGAAGAGGTTCATGATGTTCTGGAATACGAGCATGCCCTCCGCGGCGAGCCACTTAGGCATGTGCTGCAGCGGCTGGTACATGCCGTAGATTATCGTGTCGAGGATGTTGCCCTCGGTCAGCACGACCATGATGGCGCGCGAAAAGCCGACGATGAGCGCGCCTATCATAATGTCGCGGCAGGTGAAGATGAGGTTCTCCGTTATCTCGTCTGGCGGCATCTTCCAGAAAATGGAGATAAGCACGCCGGAGCAGAGGAATATCGCCGACATCTCGTCGAGATACCAGCCGAGCTTGAGCGTAGAGAAGACGATGAATATTATCGTCGCGAAGAGCCAGAATATCGTGAACTGACGCTTCGGCGTGAACTCGTACTTCTCAAGCGAGCTCCTGTCTATCTCGAGCAGCCCCATGTCCTCGCCGTAGACGAGGCTCTCCTCGGGGTGCTCCTTCACGCGCTTCGCATAGCGCAGCGTCCACCAAATCCCGACGCCGACGAAGGCCGCGAATACGGCGGCGCGGAACAGCAGGCCGGAGAATATCGGCAGCTCGGCTATCGCCTGCGCTATGCCTATCGTGAACGGGTTCGTCGTCGCGGAGGCGAAGCCAATGCCGACCGCCATGCCAGTCATGGCGAGGCCGACCATCGCGTCGTAGCCCATCGCTATCGCTATGCCGACGAAGATAGGTATCAGCCCGTAGACCGTGTCCCACTCGCCGTAGGTCGAGCCGGCGAGCGCGAAAATCAGCATGAAGATGACTATCACCATCGTCTCCCGCCCGCGCAGCCGCTTCAGCATGACGTTTATCGCGGCGTGCAGCGAGCCGGTCTTCGTCACGGAGTAGACGCAGAAGTAGGCGAAGAAGATAAGGAAGATGATGCTGCCCGAATCGACGAAGCCCCTCTGTATGCAGAGGAACATTTTGAAAAGGCCGACCGGCGTCTTTTCGTCCGCGATGTGGAACGACGAGGCGTCCACGACGGTCACGCCGGTCTCCGGGTTCTGTATCCTTTCGAAATTGCCGCCGGGGATCACCCACGTCATGACCGTCATTATCACGATGATGCCGAACAGAGTCACGATGGCGTTCGGTATCTTCAGCTTCTTAAAATCGATCAACTGCCTCACTCCTCATATTTTTGAAACACACGCAAACAAAAAGTTCAAAAATATATTTGCGTTCACAAATCTTATTTACTATATAATATCGTCCAGGTATTGAACATAACCATTGTACGCCTGCGCGCGCATTTTTTAGTGATATGTCCGGCGAAAAGCGCTGTTTTCGTGGTTTTGTCATAAAACGCCGGTTTTTATATGAAAAGGGAGTGTTTCTGTGTGAAAAAGGAAGCGTCCGCTGAGATAGACGAAATAGGCTGGAAGATACTCGAAGAGCTCCAGAGTAACGCGCGGATACCGTTCCGCCAGCTCGCGGAGAAGGTGAACCTATCTCCGACGGCGACCATCGAGAGGGTGAAGCGCATGGAAGAGGAGGGGATCATAACGGGCTACCGCGCCGAGGTGGACCCGAAGAAACTCGGCTACTTCTTCTCCGCCGTCCTCGCGCTTCAGGCGAAGTACGACAATCCCGACCCCGTCATAGACGAGGTGATAAAGGAGATACCCGAGATAGTGTCGAGCTGGTCGGTGACGGGGACGAACGATTTCCTGCTCGAGGTGAACGTCCCGTCGCTGAAGTTCCTTCATGAGCTTCTCGTCAAACTGTCGAAGCACGGCAAGATAACGACGAGCATCGTCCTGCCGGACTCGTCGCGCAACAGGCGCGTCAAAGCGCCGCGCGAGTCCCTCGGGGACTGACGGCGGCTACATCGTCAGAAGAAAATTGACGGCGAATACGACGGCGCAGCAGAGCACCGCGACCTGAAAGAGACTGCCGCCGAACCACGCGAGCGCGACGCCCGCGGCGAGCGCCGCGAGCCCCGCTGCCTGACTGCCGGTGGACTCCATGATGGCGGGGAAGGTCATCACGGCGAGCGTGACGTAGGGCACGTAGTACAGGAACGCGCGCACGCGCCTGTTCTTTATCTCGCCGCGTATGACGGTGAGCGGCAGCACGCGGATGAGATAGGTCACCGCCGCCATGACGAAGAGGTAGATATATACTTCCTTATTCACCGGCTTCGCCCTCCTTCGGCGGGAAGAGGAAGGCCGCCGCGCCCGCTATCGCGATAGTGAGGATGATGGTCCTCGTGCCGCTCGATATGCCCAGCGGATTGAAGCGCGAGAAGGCGAAGCTAGCCGCCATCGAGACCGCTATCAGCAGCGCGATCGTCCTGTCGCCGCGCGCGGGCGGCACTATGACGGCGATGAACATGCCGAATATCCCCGCCGAGAGCGCGTCCACGACGTTTCCGGGCAGCACGTTGCCCGCGACGACGCCGAGCAGAGTGCCGACCGACCAGCCGGGCACCGCGCAGGCCGCCATGCCGTAGCTGTAATATGGATTGACAGGCGAAGGCTTAGTGACTGAAAGGCCGAAAATCTCGTCGGTAAGGTAGGCCGCCACAGCGAGGCGGTGGCGCAGCGGCGTGCCCGGCGCGAGCTTCTGGCTCATCGCACAGGACATCAGCATATAGCGCGCGTTCGCGACGAAGATCATCAGCGCGACGGCGGCGTATGAGGCGCACGAGGAAATCATCATGTAGCCGGCGAACTGCCCCGTAGACGAAGCCTGAGTCAGAGAGCTGACGAAGGCCTGAAACGGCGTCAGCCCCGCGTTCTTCGCCGCGATGCCGAGCGTGAACGAAACGGCGAAATATCCGAGCATTATTGGCACGGCGTCGCGAACGCCGCGCGCGAACACCTCCGCGTCGCTTCTTCTCATACGATGGCGCGCCTCCCGTCCCCGCCTTGCGGGGGAATTTCTCGTGAATATCTTATCATACGGCGGCCCGCAGCGCGCGGCGGAAACCGGAAACCAAACGCCGAACGGCGCGCGGCGGCATAAACGCCGGCCGACGGACGGCCGCGCCGGCTGAGTCGGGATACGCAAGGGCGGCGTTTTTACATACGCGCCGCGCTTGGACATGCGGCGCGAGCGGCGATATACTTATCGTAACGTGTGGAAAACGGAGGGAAAATTATGACAATAAACGAACTTATGGAAGAAGCCCGGAAAATTCTCGACGGGCCGGTGAACTTCGTAGCCGCGGAGGACGCGCTGCGCCCGGACATAGCAGGCATGAGGATATTCGAAGAACCGCTGTTCGGCGTCGCTTCGGCGGACGACCCTCTATTTGAAGAGCTGCGCCGCCCCGAGGTGATCCACCCCGGCGTTATGACGCCGCGCGACTGGGTCCCGGATGCGAAAAGCGTGATATCCTTCTTCCTGCCATTTACAGAGCGTGTCGTAACGTCGAACGCGGCCGGCGCGGGGCCGTCGGACGAATGGCTCCACGGACGCATCGAAGGGCAGATGGCAGTGAGCGCGCTCGGCGAACGGCTCAAAAAGTTTCTCGAGGAGTCCGGCTTCGCCGCCGCTTTCCCGACGACCGACCCGCGCTTCAAAATGCTCGAGCCCTACGCCTCGAACTGGTCCGAGCGCCACGTGGCCTACGTCTGCGGCCTCGGCACATTCGGCCTCTCGAAAGGGCTCATCACCGAGCGCGGCATGGCGGGGCGCTTCGGCAGCGTCGTAACGAACGCCGGGCTGACGCCGACGCCGAGAAAATACTCCGGGCCGTTCGACTACTGCACGCAGTGCGGGGCATGCCAGTTCCGCTGCCCGGCGAAAGCGATAGACAAATCGCGCGGCCCGGCGCTCGCTAAGGATCAGAAACTCTGCGACGCCTACGTGACCTCGACGAGACGCGCGCCTCACGGCCCGCACGAGAGGGTGCGCTTCGGCTGCGGCAAATGCCAGATACAGGTCCCATGCTCGCGCCGCATACCGAACGCTGCGAAAAAGTAAAAAAATAGTAACGGGCGGCCCGAAAGGCCGCCTTTATATTTGACAAATCGCGGAAAAGCTATACAATGAATTCGTATGGATTAGTTAATCCATAAAATTTAGAAAAAAGGAGGCGGTTGGATGAGCAATAAATTGGTCTACATAGCCGGGGTACCTTACTGGATGACTCCCGAAGGCGGATTCGTCGCCGTGGAGCTCAAGGACGGACTCCCCGTCGAGCACGTAGTCGTGAAGCAGAAGTAGCGGCAGGCTCGCGGACAAGATTCACCGGCGCCGCACGGCGCGAAAAACAAAGCACAGGTTCAGGGTTTACGAAGGGCAAAACCGCTGAACCGTGCCGGGTGAAAATCCCGAAAATCCCACGATTCGTTAAAAAATCTGAAATCAGAGCCGTAAGGACGTACAAAGGCGCGCCGCCACGCGCTTGACTACTGTTTCCACTGATTGCGTCTTTCCTTTGCGTCATATTCGCCCGGTTCTCACGCCGCGGCGTTCCCTAAGTGATTGCCCGCGCTGTGCGGAGCTGCCGCATACCGCCATCTGGGGCCGAGGCCGCGTGCTTCGTCATTCCCATGTATGCGAGCCGGCCCGGCAAAAGCGGAGCGCGCCGAAGTTTTACAAAATCTTTATGCTTACTTTGCGGCGCATAGTTGACAATTCCCGCGCCTGTCATTACAATGTCCCCATATTTGAAGAAGGAGGAGCAATCATGAAGCTGAGCGCCATATATTTTGCAAACAACATGATGATGTGCATGTGCTCTGAAGGCTCCTCTTGTGATTTACCGGGCGCCTAGAGCGCCGCGCGCGAGAAATCATAAGACCGGGCCTTTTCAAGGCTCGGTTTTTTTATGCACTGAAATCCTTAAGATAAAAGGACGGGTTTTATATGATCGAGATTCAGGGATTGGGGAAATATTACGGCGACCACAAGGTCCTCTCCGATATTTCCCTTTCGGTCGGAAAGGGCGACGTTTTCGGAATCGTCGGCCATTCCGGCGCGGGGAAGTCGACGCTGCTACGCTGTCTCAACGGCCTCGAAGGTTATTCCGAAGGCAGCGTCCGAGTGAAAGGGCAGGAGGTCAAGGAGCTCGACGACGCGGGGCTGAAGCGGCTGCGCCGCGACATGGGGATGATTTTCCAGAATTTCAACCTCATGAACAGGAAGAACGTCTTCGAGAACATCATGTTCCCGCTGAAGGTCTGGGGCACGCCGAAGGCCGAGGCCGAGGCGCGCGTGGACGAGCTGCTGGAGCTCGTCGGCCTCTCGGCGAAGCGCAACGAGAAGGTGCGCAACCTAAGCGGCGGGCAGAAGCAGCGCGTCGGCATAGCGCGCGCGCTGGCGCTGAACCCCGAGATACTGCTCTGCGACGAGGCGACTTCCGCGCTCGACCCGAAGACGACCATCTCCATCCTCGAGCTGCTGATGGACATCAACAGGAAGCTGAACGTTACGATAATCGCCGTCACGCATCAGATGGAGGTCGTCAAGATGATCTGCAACAAGGTCATCATCCTCGACGGCGGCCGCGTCGTTGACTCAGGCGACACCGACAAGCTGTTCCTCGCGCCGGGGCCGGAGCTGCGCAAGCTGATAACCGACGACTACGCCGTCATCCCGCAGGGCACGAACATCCGCCTGATGTTCCCGCGCGAGATAGCGAACGAGGGCATCGTCGCGAAGATGGCGCGCGAGCTCGACATAGATTTCTCGATAGTCGGCGGGCGCATAGAGAAGTACCGCGACACGGTTATGGGATTCCTCATCGTCCACGTCGGAGACGAGGACGTGCCGCGCATAGAAAAATGGCTGAAGGAAAACAAGATGTTCTGGGAGGTAATGGACGATGGCCGCTGAGCTTCTACGGGCCCTTTGGGAAACGCTTTATATGGTAATCGTGTCTACTGTGCTGTCGGGCATATTCGGCTCGGGCGTCGCGATACTGATGATAATGACCGGGCCTTCCGGCCTGCGCCCGAACGCGCCGCTATACCGCGTGCTCGACGTAGTCGTCAACCTTCTGCGCTCCTTCCCGTTCATCATACTGCTTATCGCGATAATCCCGCTGACGCGCATCATCGTCGGCACGTCGATAGGCAGCACCGCTTCTATAGTGCCGCTCACCATTGCCGCGACGCCATTCGTCGCGCGCCTCATGGAGGGAAGCCTGCTTGAAGTAGACCGCGGCGTAGTCGAGGCGGCGAAGTCCTTCGGCGCGTCCACGTGGCAGATAATCTGGGGCGTGATGATAAAGGAAGCCATGCCCTCGATAGTCCTCAACTGGGCCGTCGTCGCGATAAACCTGCTCGGATACTCCGCGATGGCCGGCGTCGTCGGCGGCGGCGGCCTCGGCGACCTTGCGATAAAATACGGCTACAACCGCTTCCAGACGGACGTGATGATATACTCCGTCGCGATACTGATAGTGGTCGTCCAGGTCATCCAGTGCGTGGGCAACTACGTCTACGAGAAGATAAGATAAAAACATGCGTTCAGCCCGCCGCGCGGCGGGTAAAAATAAATAAAAAAGGAGAAGAACGAAAATGAAGAGATTTTTTGCGGCATTACTGGCGGCGGCCCTTCTGATACCCGCGGCGGCCTTCGCGGCGGACGAGAAGGAAATCAGCGTGGGCGTGACGCCCTTCCCGCACAAGGACATCATGGAGGCGGCGCGCACGAACCTTGAAAAAGAGGGCTACAAGCTCAAGATAGTCGAGTTCACCGACTACGTGACGCCGAACACCGCGCTCGCGGAAGGCGCGATAGACGCGAACTTCTTCCAGCACGTGCCATATTTTGAGAACGCGAACAAAGAGCGCGGACTCAAATGCGTCTGGGTCGCCAAGATCCACATCGAGCCGATGGGCCTCTACTCCGCGAAGGTGAAGAGCGTCGACGAAATCAAAGACGGCGCGCAGATAGCGATACCGAACGACGCGACGAACTGCGCCCGCGCGCTCCGCGTCCTTGAAAAGGCCGGGCTCATCAAGGTAAAGGAAGGCGAGCTCATCACAGCGAAAGACATCACCGACAATCCGAAGAAGCTCAAGATAAGCGAGATAGACGCCGCGCAGCTCCCGCGCACGCTGCAGGACGTGACCGCGGCCGTCATCAACACGAACTTCGCGGGCGAAGCGGGCCTCAACCCCGCGAAAGACGCGCTGGTCATCGAAGACAAGGATTCGCCCTACGCGAACATCCTCGTAGTCCGCGAAGCAGACAAGGACAGCGACAAGACCAAGGCCCTCGTGAAAGCCGTCCAGTCGCCAGAGGTGAAGAAATTCATCGAGACCGAGCTAGTCCCGAAGGGCATAGTCCCAGCGTTCTAAACGAAACGCGAATACGAAAGCTAAGAAAAGCGCCCCGGCATGGGGCGCTTTTTCATTTCTTGCCGAAGCTGAGCAATTTCGCGAGCTCTTCTTCCACGTATTCGGACACGAGCCGCACCATAGCGTCGCCGCCGTCGTCAGGAAAACTTTCAAAAGCGTCGTAATAGCGCCGCCTGTCCGCGAATTTCACGTTTACCGGCGGATAGCCGCTCTGCATTAGAGACAGGTTAAGAACGAGCCGGCCGGTGCGCCCGTTGCCGTCGATGAACGGATGGATGTTCTCGAATCTCAGATGAAAAAGCGCGGCCCGTTCTATCGGGTGGAGCCTGCTCTCCCGTTCATCGGCGACGAGCCGTTCCATCAGCTCGGGAACCGTCACGGGCTCCGGCGGCGTGTTCGCCGCGCCGAGGATGCGCACCGGGATACGGCGGTAGCGCCCGCGCTCCTCCGGCCTGTCCATAAGCACGAGAGAGTGTATCTCCCTTATGACGCGCTCGGAAATGTGCGCGCCCTCCTGAACCAGCGACAGCACGTAAGAAAACGCTTCCTTGTGGCCGACCGCTTCGAGATGGTCCTTCAGCGGCTTTTTGTCTATCGTCAGCCCTTCGAGCACGAGCGCGGTTTCGCGCAGAGTCAGCGTGTTGCCCTCTATCGCGTTTGAGTCGTAGGTGTATTCGACGGCGAACTCGTCGCGCATGCGCCGCAGCTCGGCCTCGCTGAAAGGACGCCGTTCGTCGAGCTCCGCCTTCATCGCGTCTATGCGCGTAAAAATTCCGCGGTATCGTTCCGATACCTTGAAACGCCGCGCGCTGCGCCCGTCCGGCGGCTTCGGTGTCTCGTCGGGAATGCGGTACGCTCGCCCATGCTTGACGGCGCCGTCTACTTTTCCGAGACTGCACAAAAGCCGCACGCGTCTCTCCGAGAGTCCCCAACGCTTCGCCGCTTCCTTGACTGAAATGTATTCCATAAAAACGCCCCGCTTTCGTGACGCCGTTTTATAGGAATGATAGTAGCAGAAAATTTGTTTTTATGGGCAATATCATTCCGATAATTCAAGCGCCGCAGCCCGGCTTTTACAGCGTCACGAGCGCAGAGCCGAGCACGGCGAGGAATATACCTGCCCACTGGTGCGCGGTCGGCTTCTCCTTGTAGATGAACATCGCGGCTATCGTCGCGGCTATCGGGTTCGACGCGCCGATAGTCGTCGCGACCGCGGGCTGGACGTAGGCGAGCGCGCTCGAGAAGAAATACGCGCCGAAGCCGAGCGAGCAGAAGCCCGCGGCGAAGGCGAAAAGGCTCTCGCGCGTCAGGAAGATCCGCCACGCGCCGCGCGAGGCGAGCTCCTTCTCAAAAAACCAGAGGAAAAGCGAAATCGTGAAAAACGTCATGCCGCGCCCGAAAGTCACGAAAAGAGGCGAAATGCCGCGCGCGATAAGCGCCTTGTTGAAAAGCAGACCCGCGGCCCAGAAACACGACGCGGCGGCCGCGTAGCCGACGCCAGAAAGCTTGAAAGGGGCGGCGTTTCCTCCCTCCCTGCGGCATAGCAGAGCCGTACCGGCGAAAGCAGTCAGAGTCCCCGCCGCCGTCGCGCCCGTGAAAGGCGAGCCGAACACGAAATGCGAGGCTATCGAGACGATGACGGGATACGAGCTCGCTATCGCGGCCCCGCGCGCGACGCCGAGCCGCTGCACCGCGAAGAGGAGAAAAACGTCGCCTATCACGTTGTTGCAGAGCACCATCAGAATAAAGACGAGAGCGTCCGACGCGGTGATCGCAGCCGGGCCGCCGTGGAACGCGAAGAAAAGCACTGAGCCGCAGGCGAGGCCGCCGGCCGCGCGCAGGAACGAGACCTCGAACGCGCCGAGCCTGCGTATGCCGCGCATCATCACCGACGTGCTCCCCCAGCAGAGGCACGTAAGCACGCTCATAAAAATACCGAACAGCATCGCCAATCACCGTCCGCCGCGCAGATTTGGAAACGCGCCAAAAGGCGGACGCCATATTATATAATAACAGAACGGCGTGCGTACCGCACCGCCGCGCAAAAACGGAGGAAGCTCCGTCCTCCAGGGGAGATGATATGAGAATGAAGAAACTTACCGCGGCTGCGGCCTTACTGACAGCGTTCGCGGCGCTCGCGCTTTCGCCGGCCTGCGCTCCTGCCGTTGAATTCAGCGCGGAATTCAGGGAAAAGCTCGGCGACGAAGTGCGCGAAGGCAAAATATACGTGACGGACGACCGCTCTCGCTACGAGGTCGAGGGCGCGGAGACGATAGAAATAACGCGCGCCGACAAAAAAGTCATGTGGGTGATATTCCCGAAGCGCAGGATATACGTCGAAGAAGAATTCTGGGGCTATCCGATAGGCTCGTCGCTCGAGAACTCCGACCAAAGAAGGGACGGAGGCAACCTCTCGCGCGAGGACCTGGGATACGAGACCATCGACACATTCCGCCTGAAAAAATACCTCGTCACAGTCAAGTACAACGGCGGCGAGACCGAGGACAAATATTACGAATGGTACCGCAGCGACTTCCCTATCCCGGTAAAGACCGAGTCGCTCAACGGCTACATGTCATACGAATACCGCCGCATAAAATTCACGACGCTGGACCCGCACCTATTCGATCCGCCGAGCCGCTATAAAAAAGTGACCGCGGAAGAGCTGATAAAGCTCGAGGAAAAGTGGGCGAAGGAAGAGGCGAAGCGGAAAAAGAAGTAACCGAAAGCCGATCGAAGCGAACGACAGCCGTCCACCGCAGCTGCGTGACGGCTGTCGTTTTATCGCCCGGCCGCAGCAAGACTGGAAAAGTCCGCCGTCCCGCAGAAAACGCGCCTGGGCGCGCCGCGGCCGGCCTTTTGCTTCCGTCGTTTGGTTAGAAAAGATAAAAAGGGCGCCCGCCCGGCTCCCGACGCCTTGCGCGGCCGGTGTAAAGCCGCGCGCGGGACAAAATTGAAAGCCGTGTCCATTGCGAGCGCGGAGTGACGGGTTTTTGTTAAGGATTACGAAAATACGCTTTCCGCCGGCAAGTTGCTGCTGCGGCTTCCGTACCGCGCGGCCAACGGCGGCCTCCGGCGTTTATTCCGCTCGGACCGGTTCTCCCGCGCAGAGCCGTCTCAGCAGTTCGTGGCGCAGGCTTCTGTCGCTGACGGTGAGTTCTTCCGCTTTCGCGGCCTCCATCGCGGCCAGGATTATGCAGGCTCCGCCGAGGATTATTCCCGCGCGCTTCGGCGAAAGGCCGGGGATCGCGCGGCGCTCTTCTTCGGTGCATTTCGCGTAGAGCGCTATCTGGCGCATGACTTCCTGCTTCGCGAGCGTGCTTCCGTGTATTTTCGAGCGGTCGTATTCCGTCATTCCGGCGGCGACCGCGGCCATCGCGGCGACGTTGCCGCCCGCGCCTATGAGGCGGCCTTCCTCGCGCCCGACTCCGGCTTCGGTGAATTTTTTGACGAGGGAGGTTATGACGTAGCAGACTGTCTGCGGGTTGGCGGGGGATTTCGGGAAATATTCGTCGGTGAGCGTGACGGCCCCCGCATCTACGCTGACCGCGCCGAGCCTCGCGCCGTCGCGCAGGAATACGAATTCCGTGCTGCCGCCGCCTGTGTCGAAGGTCGTGACGTATCCCTGCGACGCGCCCGCTATGCTGCCGACGGCGGCCTGGCTCGAAAGTTCCGCCTCTTCTTCGCCGGGCAGCACGGCGACGTCGAGGCCGCAGAGCTCTTTCACGCGCGAGGCGAACGCGGCGGCGTTGCTCGCCTTCCGCATCGCCATAGTGCCGGCGCACAAAATCCCGTCCGCCCCTTCGGCGCGCGCGAAATCCGCGAATTTCGCGACGGCCTGCGCGGTGCGTTCCATCGCCGCATCCGAGAGCGCGCCGCCGTCCTTCATCCCTTCGCCGAGCTTCGTAATGACGTTCACGTCGCAGAGCATTTTCGCCCCGCCGTCCGGCGCTGGTTCGCCCAGCGCGAGTTTGACGGAATTCGTCCCTATGTCTATGACGGCCTTTTTCATTTTTTCCCCACCTCTTCGCCGCTATTATAGCAAACGGCGGCGCGGGCGCGTCCGGCGCGCAAAAAAGGAGACGGCGCGGGGCCGTCTCCTTTGCCGCTTGCAGCGCGCTGTCCGTTGAGGTTAAGCGGCGGCAGGGGTGACCTTGTTCTTTTTGCCGAGTTTTACTATGAGCACCCAGAAGATGATGACGCCGGCCGCGCCTATCGTCGTTATTACCGGGTTGGGGTGGAGCCCCATGCAGCCGAATAATACGAACACGGCGCGTTCCCACGGCTTGAGCAGGCGGTTCAGATAGCCCTCCATCGCGAAGCCGAAGCCGAAGCAGGCCGCTATGCAGGCCACTATTCCAAAGATGTTGCCTACGAGGTCGCTTTGTAGCAGGATGCCGGGGTCGTAGCAGAAGGCGAAGGGCGTGACGAAGGCGAGGAATCCGAGGCGGCAGGCGGTGAAGCCGGTCTTGTTCGGGTTCGAGCCCGCTATCGAGGCCGCGGCGTAGGCCGCGAGCGCGACGGGCGGCGTTATGTTCGAGATTATCGCGTAGTAGAAGACGAAGAGGTGCGCCGCGAGCGGCTCGAAGCCGAGGCGCGTAAGCACCGGGACGCCGAGCGCGGAGGCGAGGATATACGCCCCGGTCGTCGGGAGGCCCATTCCAAGTATGAGCGAGACGATCATGACGAGCGCGAGCGCGAGGAGCGGGATGCCGTGCGTGAGCGCGAGCACCATGCCGACGAGCTTGACGCCGACGCCGGTCAGAGAGACGGAGGCCAGCACTATGCCCGCCGTCGCGCAGGCGACGCAGACGAGCGTGATGCTCTTGACGCCGGTGTAGATGGAGTCGATTATTTCTTTCGGCCCCATGCGGTTCTCGGGCTGAGGCAGAGAGACGGCCCACGCGAGGAACGCGCCTATCGCGGCGGCGCGCATCGGCGTCATGCCCATAAAGAGCAGCGAGATGAGGCCGACGAGCGGGATGAAGAGGTATGCCTTTTTAATGACGATGCGCTTGTCTGGAAGGTCTTCCTTCGCTATGCCCTTGAGCCCTTCCTTCATCGCCTCGAGGCGGATCATGAAGAATACGGCGGCGTAATAGAGAAGCGCCGGGACGAGCGCCGCTATGATTATATCGGTGTAGGGCAGCCCGAGGAACGACGCCATGAGGAACGCGCCGGCTCCCATGACCGGCGGCATTATCTGCCCGCCCGAGCTGGCCACCGCTTCGACGGCGCCCGCGAAATACGGCGCGTAGCCTATCTTCTTCATAAGAGGAATGGTGAACGTCCCCGTCCCGTAGACGTTGGCGACCGCGGAGCCGGAGATCGAGCCGAAAAGGCAGGAGCTCATGACCGCGATGTTCGCGGGGCCGCCCGGAGCCGTCCCGGTGAAGGCCTGCGCCACGTCCATGAAGAACGGGCCGGTGCCGCATTTTTCAAGGAATCCGCCGAATATCAGGAACGCTGCGACAAGCGTCGCGGAGACGCCGAGCGGCATCGAGAATATTCCTTCGTCGGTGAGGTATATCTGCTCCACGACCTCGTGCATCGAGAAAGACAGCCCGCGCAGGCCGCCGGGCAGCATCTGCCCGACGTACATATATGCGGCGAAGAGGAAGGCGATGAGAGTCAGCGGGATGCCGACGACGCGGCGCGTGCCTTCGAGCAGAAGGACGAAGAGCAGGATGCCGCATATGAACTGCGCCTGCGTTACCGGGTCGACCTGCACGACGCGCAGCACTATGTCGTCATAGTTGAGCACGACGTAGAGCGAGGGGATAGCCGAAAGCGCGCCGAGTATCCAGTCGTATATAGGCACGCGGTCCTTGGGCGCGCCCTTATACATCGGGAACAGGAAAAACGCCGTGGGCAGGACGAGCCCGAGGTGGATGTTCTTCTGGAGATATGATTCGTAGGCTCCGAATATCGACGTATAAAGATGGAAGAGCCCGATTATAACAAAATAGACGTAAATAAATTTATAGCTTAATCCGCTCAATTTTCGCATTTGTTACACCACTCCTGGTATCTGGGGTGCGACGGTTCAAAGCCGTCGTTGTGCGCAGGGGATTTCAGACGTGCCGGTGCTTTGAATGAAAGAGGCGGAGGAAAGCTCCTCCGCCCCGGTGCAGAAGCTGCGTTATTTCGATTGAGCCCGAAGCTCTTCCCAGAACTTCTTCGCGCCGGCCTGCGTCGGCACGCCTTCGGGGACGGCTATCTCCGGCGTCAGCTCGTTGAGGTCGACGACGGCCTTGGCGAGGCTTTCCTTGTGCTCCCACATCGACTTGCAGAGCTCGTAGGCCAGCGTGTCGGGGATGTCGTCGCGTACGACTATGCAGGTGTAGTCTCCGACCGTCTTCACCGGCTCGGTGACGCTCTTGTAGATGCCGGGCTCTACCGTGAAGGTGACGGTGCCGTAGGCCGCCGCGAGAGCGTCGAGCGCCGGCTGGTCGACTTCGAGGATAACGATGTCGGTGTTGCTCTCGATGTTCATGACGATGGAGGCTATCTTGCCGACGGAGAAGGCGAAGAGGTCGAGGTGTCCGTCAGCCATGAGGTCGGCTCCGCCCTCGTAGGAGGCGAACTCGATGGAGCTGCCCATAGCCTTCACGTCGTCGTAGGTGAGGCCGTAGCCCTTCGATAGAAGCGCCTTGAAGACGAACTCGGAGCCTGTGCCTGGCTTCAGCGTTGCCATTCTGACGGGGACCTTCTTCTCGAAGATGTCGCCTACGGTCTTGATGCCGTTCTTTTCGGCGAAGTTTTTATTCATGACGAAATAGGTGTACTGAGTGTAAAGGTTGGCGAGAATAGTCGCGTTCTTCGTCGCGCGCCCCTCGAAGTCCTGCTCGCCCTTGACCGCGGCTCCGAGTATCGAGGTGTTGGAGAATCCGAAATCTCCGCGCCCGCGGTCGCAGTTGATGATGTTCGATACGCCGCCGCCCGAGCTGCTCGTGACGGGGATAGTGTTCTTCGACCACATGTCCGCGAGGGTGCTGCCGAGCGCGAACCAGCTTCCGCCGGGAGGTCCTGCCGAGAACTTGAGCTGGCTCGGCCAGCCTTCCTTAGAGGCAGGCTCCGCGAACGCCGCGGCGGATGAAAAGACCAACAGGGAAACCAATAATGCTAACGACATGAATCTTCTCACAATTATCACCATACCTTCCAATATATTGACCTTTAGGTCATTTTGTAATTTGTAGTACCCCTGCATGAAAAAGTGTAGCATATATCTTTAATTATGTAAATAATTGCTGAAAATCACAAACTTAATGAGATGAATTGAGATTTTATTTAATTTATTTAAGAATAAATATTTAACATCGTATTTTTTGCGTTAAATCTATAGGTACTTTTACTTATTGCTTTAGTATGATAAGCAGGCGCTTACGTTAGTGTAATTTTTAACAAATATTTTGCTTGAAAATTTATGTCATGCGCATAAAATTAAAAAAATATATTGCTAAGCGGTTATATATCAGATTTAACGTACTTGTTATGAGAATTTTCGTGTAAAGCCTCGACGGGCGTTCGTCCGCAAGGCCGGACGCGCCGTCCGTTTGTCATTAGTTTACTTTAAATTTTAGTACAGTCGTTGTTTTGGCTTTAGTATGTCTAAGGCGTGAGACTGAGAAATTTTTTATCTTTATACTATTTTCTTTGAAGTAGAAAAACTTTAATATATAAAGACAGCCCGGCGCGGCCACTCTCGGCGGACGCAGAACGGGCCGTTCTTAAGGCCCGCGGCGGGCTGATGTTATAATAATCCGGTAAACGAACGCAACGGGGAGCGCGGCGCAAAATGCGGCAGGAAATTCGCGATTTTATAGAGATAACCAACGCTTATGAAAATAATCTGAAAAACGTATCGGTGAAGATACCGAAGAAGGCCGTCACGGTGTTTACGGGAGTCTCTGGCTCCGGCAAGTCGTCGCTCTGCCTCGACACGATAGCGGCGGAGTCGCGGCGCGAGCTTAACGAAACTTTTCCGAGCTTCGTGCAGCATTATCTGCCGAAGTACGGGCGGCCCGAGGTGGAGCGCATGGCGAACCTTCCCGTCACGATAGTGATAGATCAGAAAAAGCCCGCCGCGAACACGCGCTCGACCGTCGGCACCTACACCGACGTATATTCGATACTGCGTCTGCTCTTCTCGCGCGTCGGGCGGCCGTTCATAGGTTACTCGGACGCATTCTCATTCAACCATCCCGCGGGGAAATGCCCGCGATGCGACGGCCTCGGCGAAGTGACTGAGCTCGACATACACAAGCTCGTGGACTTCGACAAGAGCCTCAACGACGAGGACGCGATACATTTCCCGACCTTCGGACGCGGCCTCTGGCGCTGGAAGCGCTACGCATACAGCGGACTTTTCGACCTCGACAAAAAAATACGCGACTACAGCCCTGAGGAGCTCGAGCTCTTTCTCCACTCGCCGCAGATAAGGCTCAAGAACCCGCCGTCGAACTGGCCGAAGAGCGCGAAGTTCGAGGGCATTTTCCCGCGCATGTACCGCAGCATCATAAACACGAAAGAGGGCAAACGTTTCCAGCACATCCTCGACAATATGGTGACGACATTCACCTGTCCCGCGTGCGGCGGCTCTCGCGTCAACGATAAGGTGCGGAGCTGTCTGATAAACGGGAAGAACATCGCGGACGTCACGGCGATGTCCATACCCGAGGCGCTCGACTTCGTAAATTCGATAACGGACCCGATGGCGGCGGACATCAAGCGCGAGCTCGGGCGGCGGCTCGGCGCTCTGATTCAGATAGGGCTAGGCTATCTTTCGCTCGCGCGCGGCACGGGCACGCTCTCTGGCGGCGAGGCGCAGCGCATCAAGATAGCGAAGTACATCAACTCGGCGCTGACCGACATGGCCTACGTCCTCGACGAGCCGAGCGTCGGGCTGCACGCGAAGGACATCGGCCTGCTCACGAAATCCCTGCGCGCGCTGCGCGACCACGGCAACACGGTGCTCATCGTCGAGCACCACCGCGAGGTGATAAAGCTCGCGGACCATGTTGTGGATATGGGGCCGGGCGCGGGAAGCGCTGGCGGCGAGATAGTCTTCGAGGGAAGCTACGAAGAGCTGCTGCGCTCCGGCACACTGACGGGACGGATGCTCCAGGCGAAAAGTCCCTTCAAAGAGAAACTGCGCGAGCCGAAGGGCTGGTTCCGCGTCGGGCCGACGAGCCTGCACAACTTAAAGAACGTCTCCGTCGAGCTGCCGCTCGGAGTGCTCACGGTTATCGCCGGCGTCGCGGGCTCGGGCAAGAGCTCGCTCATGGAATCCTTCCAGAATCAGATAAAAGAAGAAGTCATATTCATCGGACAGAAAAACATAGGCATCAACCTTCGCTCGACGCCGGCGACATACCTCGGCATAGCCGACGAGATTCGCGCGATATTCGCCGCGGAGAACAAAGTTTCGGCGGCGTGGTTCAGCTTCAACTCGAAAGGGGCATGCCCGGCCTGCGGAGGCTCGGGCGTGATAGTCTCGGGCATGGCCTTCATGGACTCGATAGAGACCGTCTGCGACCTCTGCGGCGGCAAACGCTACTCGAAAGAGGCGCTCGCCTACACATACAAGGGAAAGAACATCGCCGAGGTGATGGACATGACGGTTGACGAGGCTGCGGAATTTTTCGCGGGCCGTCCGCTCTGCGAGAAGCTCACGTCGCTGCGCCGCACCGGGCTCGGCTATCTGCATCTGAACCAGTCGATGACGACGCTCTCGGGAGGCGAGCTCCAGCGCGTCAAGCTCGCCTCGCACCTCGGCCTGCGCGGCTCTATATTCATTCTGGACGAGCCGACCGACGGACTGCATCTCGACGACATACGCACGCTGATGAAGCTCTTCAACGAAATGACCGACGCGGGCAACACTATGTTCCTCGTCGAGCACAGCGTAGACGTGATGAAAGAGGCCGACTATATCGTAGAGCTCGGCCCGGGCGGCGGAAATTCCGGCGGCGAGGTGATTTTCGCGGGCGCGCCGCGCGATATGCTCTCCTGCGAAAAGTCCGTGACGCGCCCTTACGTCGCGGAAAGCCTGCCGGAAACGGAGGCGCGCGCATGATCATCAAGATCACAGACGATCTTCCGAAGAGCGACGAATTCACCTTCACGGCGATAGATTTCGAGCGCGCGAACAACTGCCAGAGCTCCGTATGCCAGATAGGGCTCTGCGTGGTGGAGCGCGGGAAGATAGTGAAGAGCCGCGAGTACCTCGTGAAGCCGCCGAAGCGCATCTGCTTCTTCCAGAGGAAGCCCGTCGAGATACACGGCATAACCTACGAGGATGTGGCCGACGCGCCGTCCTTCGCCGAGGTGTGGCGCGAGATATTCCCGGACGTCGAGGGCCGTCCGCTCGCGGCGCACAGCTTCCGCGACGACGCGAAGACACTCGAAGCCGCGCTGCGCTCGTCGCGGCTCAAATACGACTACAAGGCCGCGGGCTACATCTGCACGCTCGAGCTAGCGCTGCGTGCGGGCATCCACGGCGAGAACAACAAGTACAGCCTCGAGTCGCTCTGCGAGCGCTACGGACTGCCGCTGCGCGCGCATCACGCGGGCTCCGACGCCGAGGGCTGCGCGCGGCTCGCTCTCAAGATAGCTGGCGAGCTGGGAATAGATTCTTTCAGAAAGCTCGCTGAGCTCTCGCAGCCGCCGGAAGTTCCCGAGCCGGAGCTGCCGGAGCTGCTTTCGTGCGAAGACCTCGAGGAAATAGAAAAATATGTCAGCCGTCTGAAAAGCAAGAAGAACGTGCGCCTCGCCGACTGCCCGAAGGCGCGGGATCTCGGCCTCGCGAAGCGCGTGCTGCACCGCGACCCGGACGCGCGGCTCGACAGGGAGACCGCGATGAGCGCGAACGCGCTCAACAACTGGCTGATGCGCGCGGAAACGGAGAATCCGCTCCCGCGCCGCCGTTCGAGAAGAGGGGGCAGACGGCGCTCGAAGCGTCCGGCCGCCGCGCCGCGGCCGCAGGCTTGACGCAAAAGCGCGCTCAGTCCCGCGCCGTATCCGCCGCGCCCGCGATTTTCCGCTCGGCGGGCAGTATCTTCGAGTAATATTCGTTTATCTTATAGTCGAGCCGTTTCAGGCATTCGTCTATCTTCTCCGCGCGGCGCGTCATCTGCGCCCGCTGTTCCGTGAGCAGGTCGAGGCGCGCCTGCGCGGTCTCGTCGCCCCGGCGGCAGAGTGACGCGTACTCCGTGAGCGCCTCGATGGGAAGCCCGGCGCCCCTCATACATTTCACGAACTCTATCCAGCCGCACTCTTTTTCGCCGTAGTCGCGGATTCCGCCCGCGCTGCGCGGCACCGGCGGCAGCAGGCCTATCCTTTCGTAATAGCGCAGAGTGTCGGCGGTCATGCCGTATTTGGCGGAAACTTCCGCAATAGTCATAATCGTTCACCTCTTCGGCACATCGTAGCATTTCGAGCCGGCTCTATGTCAAAGGCGGCGTATGCGAAAAAGCCCGCGCGTCCGTTCCCGGTGCATGAGAACGGGCGGCGGGCGGTAAAAGGCGCGCCTGATCCTACGCGTCGCCGCGCGCGCGCTCGGAGAATATCGAAAGTACCACGGCGCCGGCGATGACCGCGCAGCCTGCGAGCTCGTGGAGCGGCGGGACTTCGCCGATGATGAGCGGCGTCAGAGCCGCGGCGAAGACTGTCTCCATCGTGCATATCATGCTCGCGAGCGGCGCGGAGATGTAGCGCAGCGCAGAGAACAGCAGGCCGTAGCCTGCGAGCGCCGCGAACACCGCGGGGTACTGCATATAGAGGAAAATGCGCGGCGTCATGTTCGAGAGGTCCGGCCAGCCTTCCGTGAAGGTGCGTATGGCTGCGAGCATGACCGCGCCTATGAGGTGCGAATAGAAAAGCTGCTTCAGCGGGTCGGCCTTCGCCGAAATTTTGCGCGAGAGCAGTGCGTTGCCGGAAAGCCCCGCGACGGAGAGCATCGACCACGCGACGCCCGCGAGCGATATGGAGCGCAGACCGACGCCGCCGGCGGCGAAGCCGATATAAAGCCCCGCGAGTACGACGAAGCCGGAAAGCACCTGCAGCGCGGAAGGGCGCTCGCCGTTTATCAGAGCGCTGCCCGCCATCGTTACAATCGGGAAGGTGTAGTTGAGCATCAGTACCTGCGGCACGGAGAGATAGACGCATGACATCATATAGCCCGTGGCGTTGAAGAGCACAGTGAAGACGCCGAGCGCCGCGTACTGCGCGAGCTCCGCGCGCCCGCAGCGGAAGAAGGCCGCGCCGCGCCGCGCGAGCATGAAGGCCCCGACGGCGGCCGCGGCGAAGAGCCCGCGGTAGCAGACGACCGTGAGCTGGCTCACGCCGCCCGCCGCTATGAGCTTGGCGAAGGAGCCCGTTCCGCCCCACGCGAAGGCGGTGCCGAGCGCCATCAGCACTCCGCGCGCGCGTCCGCCGTCCATCGGCTATCTGCTCTTTCCCGTCATAATGAAGCGCGCGAACCCCTCGAAGCTGTAATCCTGGTCGCGCGACATATCTGGCTGCTGTTTGCGGTAGAAGCAGACGGGAATCTCGCGCTTCGCCACGCAGGCCGCCACGCACGGCGTGCAGCCTCTGCCGTGGTTCGCCGGATTGTTCGGACAGGCGAAGTCCACGCATGTGCAGAACGGCGCACTCGACGTTTTTTTGTTATCTCCGCAGATTTCCGACATCGTCGTCACCCCTCACGTTTATCTTACGCGGGGCTATTCTCTCAAAATTTCCGTTTTTATAGAATATCGGATAGAATCTTTTTACGGAGCGCGCGCCTACGTTTGTAAAGAAGAAACGCGCCTTCGATTACGCCGTGAAGGAGGCGCGCTTACGTTGAGTATGAAAAAAGAGGAGCTCGACGCTACCGACTGGAAAATCCTCGCGCTGCTGCAAAGCGACGCGCGGGCGACGTACAAGGAGCTCGGCGGCGCCGTCGGGCTGACGCGCCCCGCCGCGCGCGAGCGGGTGCTGCGCATGGAGGAATCCGGCGTGATAGCGGGCTACCGCGCCGCGCTCGACGCCGAGGCCGTCGGGCGCGCGCTGCACGTGATGGTGAGCTTCAAGTTCGACCCCGACGCGAAATATAAGAAGAAGCCGAACGACGTGCTCGTGCCGCTGCTCGAAAATTCGCGCGAGGTCATGCGCTTCTGGGAGATATACGGCGAGCTGGACTTTCTCATCGAGGCGGCCTTCCGCTCGAAAGAGGAAATGCGCGCCTTCCTCGAAAAGCTGCGCGAATACGGCTTCGTGCGCTCGCATCTGATAGCCGCCGTCGAAGAGCCCGGCCTGCGCCCGCTCGAAAGCGAAGACTAGCGGGCGTGGGAAAAAGCCCGCGGATTCGCGCTAACGCAAGAAACGCCCCAATCCCGCCCCGTTCCCCCGCGTCTGTTCGCAAATCCGCCCATTGGCGAGCAGGCCGCCGCGTCACGCGAGTATGCGGCATGTGCGCTCACCCGCCTTATTCATCGCGTTATGCGCCGCAGCCCTAGATTGTTTAATGCCGCGCGCAGCCGCTATCTTATGAAATTCGTTAAGACCGGCTCTTCCTGCTCCGGAAGCTTCACTCCGTGCTCGAGTCCGGCCTTTATGCACTTCAGGAAAAAGGCCATGTTGCGCCCGAGCGTGCGCAGCGTCCAGAGCCCTTCCGCGTCCTGCATCAGCTCTTCGCCGTCGTGTCCGAAGGCGACGTTCCAGTAGCGCGAGGAGACGACGGGCATCTCGCATATCGTGAAGACCCTGTTGAGCTGGTCGAATGCCGAGGTCGTCCCCGCGCGGCGCGCGACGGCGACTCCCGCGGCGGGCTTTAGGCGGAACGTCGCGCCGCCTCGCCCGACGAAGTCCGAGTAGAATACGCGGTGCATGAACGAGGTGATGTGTCCCGTGTCGTTCGCGAAGTGCACCGAGGTGCCGAATATGAAGCCGTCGGCCGACGACGCCAGCTCGGCGAATTCGTTGACGCGCCCGTCGTTCAGCACGCACCTGCCGAGCTTCGCGCATCCGTGGCAGCCTATGCAGCCCGATATGGGCTTCGCGCCGGGCCAGAAAATCTCGTTCTCCACGCCCTCTTTGGTCAGAGTGTCCGCGACGACTTCGAGCGCCGCGCGCGTCGTCCCGTTCTGATGCGGGCTGCCGTTTACCAGAAGTACCTTCATCTGTCTCATCCTCCGTAAGTCTCTTATTTTTTGCCGCGCGCCCCGTTATTTTTTCAGTCCGTCGAGCCACGCCGCTATTTCGCCCTCCGACGCCCCGCCGCGATAAATACGATTCCTTTTTTCATTTCCGTTTTTCTCCTTTCGCCGGGCAAAGCTCCAACAGCGGGGAAGCCGCCGCGCTCTTCCGCCCGGAATCATCGACTGTGATTTTTTTATAAATTTATGCTAATTCTTAGAGCGTCCTCGAAGGCAAGCCCTCTATCGCGATATTACGCCGATCTTAGCCCGGCGCAGCAGCGGCAGAGTTATCACCGCCGCGAGGCCGCCGCAGGGGCGGTTCTCGAGCGTCAGAGCGCCGTTGTTGAGCAGCACCATGTTGCGTGCTATCGTGAGGCCGAGGCCCGTGCCGCCCGAGCCGCGGTTGCGCGAGCGTTCGAGGCGGTAATAGGGTTCGAAGACCTTTTCGAGCAGCTCTTCGGGGATGCCGGGGCCGTCGTCCTCGACGCGGATGACGGCGTGTCCGCCGGTTTTCGCGACGGAGACCGACGCTCCGCCCGCGTATTTCAGCGCGTTGCCGGCTAGGTTCTCGACCGCGCGGCGCAGGCATGTCGGGCGCGCCGCGACGAGCAGAGGCTCGTCCCATTCAGGCGTCGGGACGAGCGTCACTGCGCGGCCGCCGGCCGCCATGTCGTCGGCTATGCTCTCGACGAAGGCCGCGGCGTCCATAGGCACGGCCTTCTCCGAGGTGCGCAGGCTGCGCGCTAGCTCAAGCCCCTGCTCTGTTATCGAGCGTATTTCTTCTATGTTCGCGGCGAACTTCTCGCGCAGCTCCGGCGGCTCTATGCTGTCGAGACGGAGCTGCACGCGCGCGAGCGGCGTGCGCAGGTCGTGGCCCATCGCTTCGAGCATGTTGTTGCGCTCTGCGAGGTTCTGCTGTATGCGCGCGAGCATCTTGTTGAAGGAGCGCGCCACCTCGCGCACCTCGTAGTTGCCGCGCTCTTCGAGCGGCTTCGCGGTCTCCGGGCTGCCGCCGAAGCGCTCCACGTCGTCGCCGAGCTTTTTAAGCGGAAGCATCGCGCGCACGATGAGCAGCATTATCACGACTGAGCATATCACCGATTCGAGCATTATGAACATCCTCTGCCGCCATATCAGCCGCCTGTCGGTAACGGAGAGCGGCTGCGCCAGCTCAAGCCACGAGCCGTCCTCCGACTGCACGAGCATCTGGAGCATCGGGAAGACGTAGCCCGCGTAGCGTTCGGACGACGCCTCGGGCGAGCCTTCGCCGAGCACGCGCGCGCGTATGTCGCGCGGCGGAAGCCCAGCCTCCGCGAGTATCCCGGAGACGGCCTCGCGCGCGAGCACCGGCTTGTAGTAATCGGTCTGCGTCTCCCATTCAGGCGCAGCGTCCGCGGCGCGGAAGCGGAAGGGCTTCTTCAGCGGCGCGCGCGAGCGTTCGAGCGAAGCGAGGTATTCCGCGCGTTCGCCGGGCGTCATATAGGCGAGCGCCTGGCAGACGGAGGCGAGGTAGTCGTGCCCGACCGCTAGGAACTCTCCCGCGTAAGATTTCTGTATCGAATATACCGCGTAGTAGTTCACGCACTGGAGCGCCGCGACGCTGAGTACCGCTATCATGACGAGCTGCCCGCAGAGCGAGTCGAGACGCAGAAATTTCAAGAAGGCTTTCATCGCGCCCTCCTCCTTTTATTTTATGATGCGCCGCAGCGCCCACCAGAGCCCGCCGAAAATTACGGGGAACAGCGAGATTACTATCCCGAGCGGTATCAGGCCGCCTATGGCGGCCCAGGGCGTGCGGATGAACGAGCCGCCGATGACGTAGGCCGCCGCGGCGAGCGCGCAGTATGCCGCGAAGGCGAACAGCGGGACGAGCCCGCCGTCGATGCGGCATAGAAACCAAAGCAGCGCTCCGGCGGCCGGCACGGAAACGAGCGGGTATTCGGCGGCGGCGTAAAAAACGAAAAGCCCCGCGAGCACGAGCGGCTCCATGCGGATTATCTCTCCGTCACTCCGCCGCCGCTTCGCGCCGCACCGGCGAGGCGAGCATGTAGCCGTCGCCGCGCATCGTGCGTATCAGAGACGGGTTCGGCCCCTTGTCGCGCAGCTTCGCGCGGAGGCGGCTCACCTGCGCGTCGATGCTCCTGTCGTAGATGTTCAGGCTGCGTTCCGCGAGGTAGTCCATGATCATCTCGCGCGTCACGACCTGCTGCGGGTGCTTCAGCAGCAGCATCAGCAGGCGGAACTCCGCCGCCGAGAGCGGCACCGCGACGCCGTTTTCGTCTATCAGACAGCGCGCCATCGCGTTCAGCTTCCAGCTTCCGAAGCAGAGGAGGCCGCCGCCCTCGCCGCCGTGTTCCGCGGGCTGACCGCCGCCGGACATCGAGGCGCGGCGCAGCAGCGCGCGCACGCGCGCTATCAGCTCGCGCGCGTGGAACGGCTTGCAGAGGTAGTCGTCGCCGCCTATCTCGAGGCCGACGACCTTGTCCGTCGTGTCCTGCAGGGCCGTAAGGAAAATCACGGGCAGCGAGGCCCAGCGCGTCCCCGGCGCGCGCAGCCTGCGGCAGAGCGAAAGCCCGTCCTCGCCGGGCATCATTATGTCGAGCAGCACGAGGCAGAACGAGCCGCGCCCGAGCGCCGCGAACATCTCTTCGCCGTTCTTCGCGCTCTCCGAGGCGTAGCCGTAGCCCGCCAGCGTCTCGGCTATCAGCTCGCGCAGCTCCTTGTCGTCGTCCACTATCAGTATTTTCTGCCGTTCAGATGACATTTCCGCGCGCCTCCTTTCTTTTTCCCAATTTTAATATAGCGGCGCGCCTTTCTCCAGCGACGTAATCTTACAAAACCGCAAGGCGTGGCAAGAAAATAAAATCTTTCGCACGGCGCGCGTCATAACGGCGCAAGGCGCGCGCGGTAGATTATAAAGCGCCGGGGGAGGAAGCCCTCGGCGGAAAAAATACGAAAGACGCGGAGGGATATAAATGTACACGATAAAACAGGTCTCGGAGCTAACGGGGATTTCCGGCTATACGCTCAGGTACTACGACAAGGAGGGGCTCTTCCCAGACCTCGGACGCGACGACGGCAACAGGCGCGTATTCTCCGACGAGGACCTGAAAAGCGTCAGGACGATACAGACCCTCCGCGAGATGGGGCTGCCCATAGCGCGGATACGCGCCTTCGTCGAGGCGGGGCGCGGCGGGCGCGCGCTCGAGCGCCGCGGCGCGATAATAGCGGAGCAGATGGAACGCGCGAAATCCGAGCTCGAAGATATGAAAAAGAAAATAACGATGCTCTCGCGCGCGGCGGCCTACTATAAGGAAGAGCTCTCCAAAAGCGGCGCGCGCGGAGCGTCCACGATGGCGGCGTGACGCGCGGCGGACGGGCGGCAGAATCGGAAATTTCCGCGCGCGCGGCAAATGCGCGAAACGCGGACGGAACGGAAAAAACAGACGGAGGCAACGTCAACATGAACAGAACGGTGAGAATAGCCGCGGCGCTCGCGCTCGCGGCGGCGGCTGGGATATTCCTGTGGAACACGATGTGCGCGGGCGCGGCGCAGAACGTGCGGATAATAAAACACGACGAGCAGAAGGCCGCGCCGGTGTCGCCCGACAACTTCACGGGCGCGGCTGCGTCGAGAGGCTTCTTCCCGGCGAAGGAGATAGGCGTCTCGACCGGCGAGGTCACGTTCCCCGCCGGAGCGCGCACGGCGTGGCACACGCACCCGCGCGGACAGATGCTCATAATCACCTCGGGGCGCGGCCTCGTGCGCCAGTGGGGCGAGGCTCCGGTAGAGATGAACGAGGGCGACGCCGTGTGGATCCCCGCGAACGTCAAGCACTGGCACGGCGCGGCACCCGATTCCTCGATGAGCCACATAGCGATGGCCCCGCTCGACGAGGAAGGCCGCAGCAGCACGTGGATGGAAAAGACGAGCGGCGCGGACTATCCCGGCAAATAACGGACGCGGAGCGCGCCGTTCGGATATAGACTGAAAGACAAAAAATTCACGGAGGTAACTGATATGACAAGAATTTGCGCCCTTTTGGCGTTCGCCCTGATATTCGCCTGCGCTTCGGCGTCCTTCGCCGCTGACGATAAAAAGCTCTCGCCGAAGCAGCGCGCCATCGTGCCGATAGCGGCCTTCACAGCGAAGGGCGACATGCCGAAGCTGCACGCCGCGCTCGAAAAAGGCCTCGAAGCGGGCCTCACCGTCAACGAGATAAACGAAGTGCTGATACAGCTCTACGCCTACTGCGGCTTCCCGCGCAGCCTCAACGCGATAAACAACTTCATGGCGCTCGTAGACGAGCGCGCCGAGGCGGGGATAAACGACCCGCGCGGCGAAGAGCCGAAGACGCTTCCGCGAGACGCCGACCGCGACAAGATAGGCGGCGAGAACCGCAACAAGCTCGTGGGCCGCGTCTACAAGGCCGCGAACGCGGACTTCGCCCCCGGCATAGACGCCTTCCTCAAACAGCACCTCTTCGCCGACATCTTCGAGCGCGGCGTGCTGACGTGGCAGGAGCGCGAGCTCGCGACGATCTCCGCGCTCTCGACGATCGACGGGGCCGAGGCGCAGCTCCGCTCGCACACCGGCAACACCATGAACACCGGCGTGACGCCCGAACAGCTCGCCGGCTTCGTTGAAACCGTGAAGGCCGAGGTCGGAGACAAAGAGGGCGCGAACGCTCAGACGGCGCTCGAAGCCGCGCTTGAAGCGAGAAAATAGAGAAATTTTCCGAACGTCGGGAACGAACGCACAGAATCGGGCGCGAAGCCGAAAGGCCCAGCGCCCGATTCGCGTTTTTGCGCCGTGGTCTCCTGCGCTCGTCAGCCCGATTGATTCGGCAAAAGCTGCGCAGCTCCACAGCGTTCCGCGCCTGCGGCGCGAAGCGTGCCATACAGCGTTTTCGCCCGCATAGTGGGCCGGCTGCTGAATTATAGTGCTTTAACTTCTACATAAAAACACCGTCGTTCCGCGAATCTTCTGTACCCGATAAAGCGGGGCAGGCTCCGCGGAACCTCCATCCCAAACACAGAGGCCGAATGAAGCGCTATAGCTATAATAAACGGCTACAGGGTATGGGACGGAGGCTCCGCATAGCATGCCCCGCTTTACCGGGCAGAGCCTGCCCCACTTCATTGGGCACCGGGGATTTGTGGGGCGACATAATGTTTGATATAAAGTTAAATTAGTATAAATAAGTATAAATGGATAAACGGATTCAAACGCCCGTAAAAGAGCGCGGCCCAGAAGGGCCGCGCTCTCTGTGAATCTCTTTTCTCTTTTCGATTTTTTGATTTCCGCCGTTATTTCTTCTTCGTGCGAAGAACGAGCGGAATCAGAGCCAGCAGCGCGAGAGCGCCGAAGCCCGCGTTGCATCCGCTTCCGCCTCCGCCGCCGGACGTACCGGGCGTCGGCGGGGTTTCGGGAGTTTCCGTGGTTTCAGGCGTTTCGGGAGTTTCCGTGGTTTCAGGCGTTTCGGGGGTTTCAGGCGTTTCGGGAGTTACCGGAGCGGTCTCGCTCACCGTCACGTTGAAGGTGAACGTTTGTTTGCGGCTGTCGCCGTATTCGCCTGTGGACATGACCGTCGTGTATAAATACGCCGTGACAGTTATCTTCGCCGTTCCGGCGGCGACGCCCGTCACCGTTATGACTTTTCCGCCGGTATAGGAGACTGACGCCGTATCCATTTGGTCGCTTACGGCTTCGACTTTGCGCACCGCGCCGCTGTCGTCGAACGTGTCGTCGTTCGGGGAGGTGGAGAGCGTTATCGCCGCCGTTCCGCCCGGCGCTATTATCGCGTTGTCTATCGACGCGGAGAGCGTCGAGACGATTTTATCTGCGGCATCCTCCGTCGTTATCGGGGTTATGCCTTTACTGCCTCCGGTGCCGTTGCCCCCTCCGCTCAGATTGCTGTTTATGATGTCGGTCTTGAGGAATCCGCAGTTTTTCATAGTAATTTTGTTTTTGCCGTCTCCTACGACGCCGCCAACATAGCCGTTTCCGTTTACATCCCCAAGGTTCATGCAGTCATCCATCCATAACGTGTCATTACATACCCCCAGGATTCCGCCGGTAGAGTTGCGGCCGGATACTTCCGCTGTATTCGTGCAGTTCGTTACATAACCCCAGTTGCTAAAACCGACTATACCGCCTGTGTTATTGCCTCCGGTTACTTTACCGTTGTTCGTGCAGTTGATGGCGCGGCCTCCTCCGCTGTCGTTGCGCCCGAGTATTCCGCCAACGCAGTCGCCGCTGCCAGACACTTCCGCGTTATTCGTGCAGCCCGTTACGGGACTAACGCCAAAACTAATACCGACTATACCGCCTACCCGCCCTGTTCCGGTCACCTTGCCGTTGTTCGTGCAGTTGGAGACGGTACCGCCGCCGCCGATGTACCCGGTTATACCGCCGGTGCGTTCGCCAGAGCCGTGTACTACGGCGTAGTTTACGCATCCGCTTATTGAATTGGCTGCGCCGGTATCGTCGCTGCGCCCGACGATGCCGCCGACGCGGCAACTGCTGGTGTTGGTCGCGCTGACGCTTCCGTAGGCCGCGCAGTTTTCCACCCTCGCGCCGTCGTTTATGTTACCGGCTATTATGCCGACCATCTGATTGCCGGTCATGGCGTATTCTCCGCCGTCATCACTGTAAGTTTCGGCGGTTCTGACGGTCAGGTTTTTTACAGTGCCGCCTTTGACATTTCCGAAGAATCCGATGTAACTACTGCTCGGACTGTGTATCGACAGGCTGCTGACCGTATAGCCGTCGCCGTCGAAGGTTCCTGCGTAGGGCACGCTTTCAGTGCCTATCGGCGTCCAGTTCTGCTGTTCTTCGGGAAGCTGAGAGAGGTCTATATTCGCCGCGAGTCTCGCGTACGCGGCCGCGTTTGTATTGTTGTTTACAATGTCGCGGAATCCGGCGAGATCCGCCGCGGTCGATATTACGTAGGGGTTTTCCGCCGTGCCTTCGCCGCTCAGCGCGAGCGCGGGAACGGACGAGAGAGTAAGTGTGAGAAAAGAGAATAGTGCGAGTAGAAGCGATAAAAATGACCTTAAGTTTACTTCTAAGGGGGGGCTGTCGGTTGTTTCATTTTGTCAAAGGTGAACTCTGTTTTCATTGTGGAACTCCTCCTTAAAAAATTATTTCAATATGTTCATTCTATCACAATTCCGGCGTTTCGTTCATGTTTTCTGCATTTTTCCCGCGGCGGCGCGTCCGGCATATGAAAACAACGCGGATATTCTTGAAAGCCCGCAGACAGAACCGCGCCTGCTTTACAGGAAAACGCATTCTGCACATGGAAGCGGCATGGATTTTTTGAACGCCCGCCGGCGTTTTCGCGCATTCTTGCAAAAGTTACAAAACCGCAACGCGCCGCAACAAAGCGCCGCCGAAACGCAAGATTACGCGGAGCGCGCGTCATACTGCCGCAAGCATCGCGCCGTACAATGACGCCGTGACAGAGAGAGGGACGCGGAACGCGGGAAACGGCGCGCAAAGCGAAAACCTTTCACGGCGCGGCACGGAAATAATAAAACGCCCGGAGCGCCGCGGCTCCGGCGAAAAAAAATACAAAGGAGAGCGAAAGCAATGAACACGATCGGAACGACTGTAATGACGCTCGCCGCCGCTGCGGCGGTAACGGCCTCGGCCTTCGCGGTTCCCGCGCAGGCGGCGGAGAAGGCGAAGAACCCCTTCGGCCTCGTCTACGCCGGAGCGATAACGAAGAACGAGCCCGGCAAGGTCAACATCCACCCCGTAAGCTACGACCTCAACGGCATCAAGATAGCCGCCAACGTCTACACGCCAGCCGGTTACAGCGAGTCGAAGAAATATCCCGCGGTCGTCGTCGCCCATCCCAACGGCGGCGTCAAAGAGCAGGTCGCGGGCCTCTTCGCGCAGCGCCTCGCCGAGCTCGGATACGTCACGATAACGGCCGACGCGGCCTTCCAGGGCGCGAGCGGCGGCGAACCGCGCAGCAAGGACGTGCCCTTCTACCGCACCGAGGACATCCACGGCATGGCGGACTACATCTCGACCTATCCCGGAGTCGATGCGAACCGCATCGGCGCGCTCGGCATCTGCGGAGGCGGCGGCTACACGCTGAACGCCGCGAAGTCCGACAAGCGCTTCAAGGCCGTCGCGACGCTGAGCATGTTCAACAGCGGGCAGGTACGCCGCAACGGCTATATGAACTCGCAGATGGATTCGATAAACGAGCGCATGAAGGCGGCCTCCGACGCGCGCGCGATGGAAAAGGCCGGTAAGATAACCTACGCCGGCGAGGTAGACTTCGACGCGCTCACCGACGAGGCGATAAGCAAGATCCCGACCGACCTCTACCGCGAAGGGATGCTCTACTACGGCAGGACGCACCGCCACCCGAACTCGACCTTCCGTTACGCTGCGGGCAGCCTTATGGAGCTTATGAGCTGGGACGCGGTTGACGGCATCGATCTCATCGACATGCCGCTGCTCATGATGGCGGGTTCTCAGGCCGACTCGCTCTACATGACGCTCGAAGCCTTCGGCAAAGCGACGGGCACAAACGACAAAGAGCTCTACCTCGTCCCCGGCGCGACGCACATCAAAACCTACTACGTCCCCGAGTACGTCAATCTCGAAGTCGCGAAGCTCAAGGACTTCTTCGGCAAGAGACTGTAACGCGGCGAAATCAGTAAAAGCATAAAAAATCCGAAACGGCGGGCCTTCCGGCGAAACGCGGGCGGCCCGCTAGCTCTTGCTGTATAGCGGATTAACCCAGGGCGAAAGAAATTTATGTTAACTCGGCAATCTTATAACCGAAATCGCAAGAGTAAATACAATAAGCTGAAACCGTGGCGCATGTTCTAAATATAGCAATCTAATGTTCCGGCATATGGGGGGGAGGCGCACGATTTATTAATTCCAAAAGAATTACTGTGGGACAGTGTTTTTGTTATTAAATCAATTCACTGTATCAACTCATAGCTAATGTTCAGCGTCTTGTTTGGCTTGAAAAGCTAAGTACTGTGACAAAACCGCAATGAATGCGGCCTGTTTATTGACTTTTATGGTCCGACATCTTATGATACAAAATAAGGATGTTTTAGGATGTTGAGGTGCTTGTGATGAGATTTATCGGAAGCAAAGCAAAATTGCTGAAAAACATTGATATGGTTATATCTGAGAATACAGAGGGGAACGAGAAGACCTTCTGTGATATTTTTGCCGGCACTGGCTCTGTCGCCAGGTATTTCAAGCCGCGTTATGAAATCATCTCAAATGACACGCTGTATTTTTCCTACGTGATACAGAAAGCTACCATAGAGAACAACTCTACACCTGAGTTCTCAAAGCTTAAGAGTA
Source organism: Cloacibacillus sp. An23 (assembly GCF_002159945.1). Taxonomy (NCBI): domain Bacteria; kingdom Thermotogati; phylum Synergistota; class Synergistia; order Synergistales; family Synergistaceae; genus Cloacibacillus; species Cloacibacillus sp. An23. The sequence continues at coordinate 167,405 of NZ_NFJQ01000003.1, forward strand.
TCGGCATCCTCGACCCATTTCGTTTTTTAGAAGAAACACAGATACAAATATTGGATTACAATGATAGCCATTATTTTATAACGAAAAATTATACGCCGCATGGAGGCTGCGAAAGGATGTATCTTTCAAATAAAAACGCGGCGAGAATTGATTTTGTCCGCAACACAATTGAGGCGTGGAAGCGGGAAGGCCTGCTATATGATCTAGAATACTATTATCTGCTAGCCGGGCTTATCGAGGGCGTGCCGTCTGTATCCAACATCACAGGTACTTACGGCGCATATCTGAAATACTGGGACAAAAGGTCATTCAAGGATTTGGAGCTCGCGCGGCTAGATGTTATCAATAATCATAGGCGCAATACAAGCTATAATAGAGACGCAAATGAGTTGATCGGCGAACTGAGCGGCGATATTTTGTATCTTGATCCGCCATATAATTCTAGGCAGTATGCACAGAACTATCATCTGCTTGAAACAATATCAAAATATGATTACCCGGAAATACACGGCATAACGGGGATGCGTCCATGTAATAGCGTAAAATCGTCTTTTTGCATAAAAGGCGAGGTTGTGGAGGCATTTGAGGACTTAATAAACAAGGCTGATTTCAATAATATCGTAATGAGCTATAGCACGGACGGACTTATGGCTGCCAACGATATTGAAAAAATTTTGAAAAGGCACGGAATTGCAGAGAGCTATAAAATGTATTCCGTCCCCTATCGGCAGTATATGAGCAAAAAGACTATGCAGAAGGAATATTTATACGAATATATTTTTTACATAAGAAAGTGTATCTCAAGGAAATCATATTTTGATTTTTGCAAAACGCCCTATATTGGTAGCGAAGTCATCGCCGACACCAAAAAATATATCAAAAGCCCTGTGAATTATATTGGCGGGAAATATAAACTACTTCCGCAAATTTTGCCGAATTTTCCTAACTATATAGGTACTTTTGTAGATTTATTTGCAGGAGGATGTAACGTCACAATCAATGTGAATGCCAATAAAATTATCTGCAATGACATAAATATAAAAATAATCGAAATGTTTCAGGCATTCAGAAACACCGGTCTTTCGGAAATATTGAGTCAAATAAAGGCGCGCATAGTTGAATATGGCCTGTCAAAAGAAAATGAAGATGGTTTTAAACGGTTCAGGGACTTTTACAACGCCACACGAAGCCCCATAGATTTATATACTCTTACTTGTTATTCATTCAATTACCAATTCCGCTTTAACAATAATCTTGAGTACAACAACCCCTTCGGGAGAAACAGAAGCCGTTTCTCCGACAACATGGAACACAACTTGATAGCTTTTGTTTCAAAACTTCAAAGATTAAATATCGAATTTTCGAGTAGGGACTTCGTGCAGATACCGCTTGAATCATTAGCATCTGACGATTTGATTTACTGCGACCCTCCTTACCTCATAACGACAGGAACGTATAACGACGGCAACAGAGGATTCAAAGACTGGAAGCTGGAACAGGAGTCAACTTTGTATGATTATTTGGATGCGGCAAACGCGCGTGGCATAAAGTTTGCCCTGTCGAACGTCATTGAGCACAAGGGAAAAGTAAATGAACTCCTCTCTGCGTGGGCTAGTAAATATAAGGTTATCGATCTGTCTATGAATTACTCAAATTCAAGCTATAACACAAAGAGAGGAGAGAGCCGGGAAGTCTTGATAATAAACTACTAACCCGGAAAACCATGATTTCTATAATCCCTACATATAATAGACGATTCCGCGCTTTTGGTTGGGTGCAAGACCCGAGTAATCTGCGAAGCCTTTGCGATGTTGTTGCCGTGTTTGACCCTTGCTCTGCAAAACATGGTGAGATGATAGACAAAGTTATCCCGAGACTAGTCGCGGAGCAAGATGGGCGTGATGTATTCATCGAGGCACTGCGGCACAAGCCATTGAAACTAAAATATGCGCACCTTGTCGGCACATCATTTACCCCAAGAAGTGCGTCAAGGTGCAATGGTATTATACAGGCGGCAGTTAAGGGGCAAGGGCGGGATTTTATCGGGGACTGGCCCGCCGATAATTTTGTGCGCTGGGCACATTGCTTTGGCTTCATCAAATACGACTACGCAGACGATAGCCTTGAAATAACTGACAGTGGGCTGGAACTTGTGCAGGCCCGTTGCGAGGGAGAAGCGTTATCCGGTAAAGAAAAAGATTTGCTCATAAACGCTGCTTTGGCATATCCTCCAGCAGTAAGGGTATTAAGCTTGTTATCAGAAACGGAAGATACGCACCTCACGAAATTTGAAATAGGACGTCAGTTAGGCTTTATCGGTGAGGACGGCTTTACCAGTATGCCTCAGAAAGTATTTGTACGTTCGTTGGCAAACGCAGAAGCAACAGAGCGTCGCACCATGAAAGCAAACTGGGAAGGTTCATCGGATAAATATGCAAGGATGATTGCGAAGTGGCTTGAAAACCTTGGACTTGTCACACGCGTCCCGAAAGAAATCACGGTTTGGTCAGGCGAAAAGAGCTACACCGATACGATAGCACATTCGTATACTATCACGGCTGCTGGAATTACAGCATTACGAAGGTCCATAGGGAAAAGCAGACATAAACGGATTGTGAAAAACGTATGCTGGGAGATGTTAGCCACCAAAGGCTCAGATAGGGAATACTTACGTACGCGCCGAGCTCTCATTTTAAAATGTTTGTCCGAGCACAAGCGAGGGGCTTCAGTCAGTGATGTTATAAATTTTCTTGCATCAAATGGTTTTGAAGAAAACGACAATACTGTTGCCGACGATATTAGAGGATTACAGAATATTGGCATTGCAATATTAATAAAAGGCGGCGAATATTTATTTGACGATGTAATCAACGATTTTAGCATTCCTATGTCGCAGTCATTTACAAAATCTGATTTTGAAGAAACGAAAGAGCAAATCAGGGGAAAATTATTGCATCTACCGCATGAGTATCTATCGCTTATTGACCTTGCATACGATAGCAAACAGAATCGCCTGTTTGAGATGAAAACGTTAGGCTTGCTGACAGAAGAGTGCGGTTATCAAGGCTTGCATTTAGGAGGAAGCCGTAAGCCTGACGGAATAATCTACACCAGCTCAGAGAAATACAATTATGGTGTAATCATAGATACAAAAGCATATTCCAGAGGTTATAATCTACCCATTTCACAGGCAGACGAAATGGAACGTTATATTGGCGAAAATCAAACGCGGGATGCAAAAATAAACCCAAATAAATGGTGGAAGCATTTTCCTGAAGAGGTAAATGAGTTCTATTTTATGTTCGTTTCAGGACATTTTATCGGTAATTTTAAGGCACAAATTATGCGGATAAGTAGGAACAAAGCGATTAACGGGACTGCCATAGCTGTAGCAAATCTTCTGCTGTGCGTTGAGGCTTATAAGGCGGGGCAACTTACTCACGAGGTAATTAAAACAAAAGTGTTTAATAACGGAGAATTTGAACTATTATAAGACGAAAAATAAAATAAGAAATAACAATATGGGAAAGAGAAACCCCACGTTAGTTTATGGCCTCAACTGTAATGTTATTCATCATATCGTTACTGCCGAGAAGAGCGAAGAGCTTCACGTATTCGCGCTGCTGTAGGCCGCTTATCGCATGTCTGCCGTCGTCAAACGTGCCTGTGTATTGGTTGTTGTTATTCCTTATTGGAGTCCAATTTTAGTCATTAGTGATGCTTATGTCCGTAAGTAATACAGACTCACTCATGGAGTTTGCGTCTGTCCTTCTGTGCCTATGACCACGTCGTGGGAAAATACGAGATGCCCCGTCATGGAAATTTGACACAAGTTGTTCTCGTATGGCGGATGGCGCAAAAAACGCCGCGGCGGGGCGGATTTCCCGTCCCGCGCCGCGGCGATGTCGTTCTGTGCTGTTTCGCGCTTTTTCCGCTACGGCTTCACGACGGCCTTGAGTATCGGGCCGGCGGGGTCGGACAGGCGCTCGAAGGTGTGCTGAAGTTCGTCGAGCGAAATTATGTCCGTCACGTATATTTCGGGGTCGATGACTTTGTTCGCGATGAGCGCTATCGTGCCCTCGAACTCTTCGCGCGTGCAAGAGACGCTGCCGATGAGCTTTATCTCCTGAAGCACGGCGCGGTTGATGTTGACCGGTATCGTCTCCGTTATGCTGTTGCCTATCATGACGACCGTTCCGCCGGGCTTCGAGGCGTCGATGCAGAGGCCGAGCGTGTTCTCCGAGCCGACGACTTCGAAGGATACGTCGAAGCCGCCGCGCGTCGCCTCGCGCATCTTTTCCGCCGCGCTGGGGTCGCCGCCGTCGAAGAAATCGTCAACGAAGCCCGCGCGCTTCGCGCGTTCGATTTTGCGGTCGTCGAGCTTCGACATCGCGACGTATGAAGCGCCGGATTTTTTCGCGAGCTCTGCTATCATGTGGCCGATTATGCCGGTTCCGACGACGAGCACCTTGTCGCCTAGCTTCACGCCGGATTTGCGCACGGCGTGATAGGCTACCATTAGCGGGTCGATGAGTCCCGCCGCGACGTCGGATACCGAGTCGGGCAGGAGATAGGCGTTTTTCGCCGGCCCCGCGAATTTTTCGGCATAGGCGCCGTTGCAGACGAAGCCGATGTAGTTCGTGCCGTTCACGGAGCGGCAGAGATGCTCGAGCCCCGCGCGGCACATGTCGCACTCGCCGCAGTAGAGGTTTGCCCAGAAGACGACGCGGTCGCCTTTCTTGAAGCCGCTCTCGCCGGGCTCGGTCACGACGCCGCAGAACTCGTGCCCCATCATGAAGTCGGGCATCTCGCCTTTGCCCCAGCCCTTTCCGGCCTTCCACATGTGTACGTCGCTGCCGCAGACGCCGCAGGCCGAGACGTCTATGCCTATCTGCCCCGGCTTGACTTCCGGCGCTGGCACTTCCTTCACAACTATGTCGCGCGGCCCCGCGAGCACGGCGGCCTTCATCGTCTTTTTCTCCATTTCGCGCACCTTCCCGTGTTTTTCAGGATTTTTTCATTTTCGTGCTGCGGCGGGCCTTCGCCCTTGACCGCCTGTAATGTGTATCGTATCATTAAAGTTGACTTGAAAGTCAATGTTTGTTTTCGGCTTCGGAGGTTTTGCCATGACGTACACGATTCATCAGGTAGAGAAGATGACTGGGATCCCGGCGACTACCCTGCGCTATTACGACAAGGAGGGGCTGCTGCCGTTCCTCGGGCGGCGCGGCTCGGGCTACAGGGAGTTTTCCGAACTCGACCTCGCGTCGCTGCAGATCATCCAGTGCCTGAAGACGACGGGAATGTCCGTCGGAGAGATGCGGCTCTTCTCGCAGTGGGTGAGCGAGGGTGATTCGACGCTCGGAAAGCGCTACGAGCTTTTCGCCCGCAGGCGCGAGGCCGTCGAACGCCAGATAGCGGAGCTGCAAAAGGCGCTCGAGATAATCGAACACAAGTGCGACTACTACAGGCGCGCCGTCGAGGTCGGGACGGAGAAGCACATGCTCGGCAAGGACAAGCTGCCTTACGCCGAGGAATTTCTGAAATCGCCGGATACGGCGGATGATTCGGTGAAGCCGTCGTAAATCCCGGCGCGCGGCGTATTTTGTCCGGCCGCGCGGCGCAGGCGGGGAAGTCTGCCGCTCTATGCCCGAGATTGAACGGCGTGTTTCAGACGAGCGGGCGGGAACGGCGCTTAAGCCGCCGTATGCGGCGGCAGTCGCGTGACGCAGACGCGCATTTTATAACAATTTATAAGAACGGCACGACAGGCCTTTCGTCGTGCCGCGTCCGTCCGCGAACGCATCGGACGTTGGCCGCGCGAAGATAACGGCAAATCTTATCCGCCGCGCCCGACGCGGCGCACGTCCCGCGAGGGCGCGCCGTTTTTTGAAAAAATACGAGCCGCCGCAGCGCCTTTGGAGCCTGAGGCGCTGCGGCGGCTTTATGCTGCGGTGTAATGCGCTGCGCGCGCGTTCGGCCCGTTTTTATAATCCATGCCGGAGCCTCCGCGCGCGGTTGTTTTTTATTTTTTCTTGTCTTCCCTGAAATGCCTGCGCGCCTCTTCTATGAGCTGCGCTCCGAGCTTCGGCTCGAGAGTCTTCTGTATATGCGCCAGTGCGGCTTCGCGCGCGGGGGCCAGTTCCTTTTCAGTGTATTCGAAGACCGTCATGCCGTTCTTCTTCATGCGCTCGACGTTCAGCTCGTCGTTCTCGCGCGCCGTCTTGAGCGAGCGCTTAGAAGCCTTCGCCACTTCGGAGTAGATTATCTTAAGGTCGTCCTCGCCGAGCTTGTCCCACGTCTGCGCGCTCATTAGGTACGCGAGGGTCTCTATGGTGTAGTTGAGGCTGTACCAGTATTTCACCGTCCCCTTTAGATCGGAGGTGACGGCGCCCGTCGAGATGCCTGTCACGGCGTCGCACGAGTCCTCCTGCACCGCGGCGGCTATCCCGGCGTATGGCAGCGAGACCGTCCTGTAGCCCTGCGATTTGATTATCTCGGGATAGACGGTCGTCAGCGGCACGCGGGCGAGCACGCCCTTGTTGGCGTCCGGGTCGAGCGGGTTCTTTATCCTCTTCGTCGATGCGATGCCCGTCATGCCCTCTATGTGGAAGCCGAGGAACTTGACGCCGAGGCGCGTGTTGTACTCGGAGATCTTCCTGGCGAGCCAGCCGTCGGGAGCGAAGTCCTTCGCGGCCTTCTCGTAGCTCGGGAATATGTTGAGGTTGGCGAGCTCGAGGCGCGGGTCGAACTCTCCGGAGTTCGTGATGAGCGCCATGTCGATCCTGCCCTTCATAAGGTCTTCGTATACGAGCGTGTAGTCGCCGAGTTTGTTGGCGGGGTAGACCTCTATCGCGATCCTCCCTTGGGTGCGCTGGTTGACGCCGCCGGCTATGTCGCGCATCAGCTTCGTCGCGTAATGCCCGTCGGGGAACTGTCCCGCGAAGCGCAGCGTCACGTCGGCGGCCTCGGAGCAGGGCGCGATGAATACAAGGAGCAGAAGGGCTGACAATAAACCTTTGAGACTTCTCATGGCAAAGACCTCTCCTTTTTATTTGGTATTGATTTGACGCCAGTTTTATTTATCCGCCGTTTGTACCATTGTTTTTACATTCAGCGGATTGGTTCAGTAAAGTTCTTTCTCATTGTAACATGAATTTTTGCGCCGCGCCATAGCGCGCCGTGAGCGGCGTGAAATTTTCGCCGAGCCGTTGTCTCTCCAAGCGAGAAATATTACAATGTAAAACGGATATGGGTTCTGTCGATACGGAATCGGAAAAGGAGCTTGAAGTCATGACGAAAAGTATAAAGACCTTAGCCGCCGTCCTGCTCGCCGCGGCGCTCTTCGCGCCGGCGCGCGTATACGCCGCCGTCGCGCCGCTGAACCCCGCCTATGTCGAATACATGCGCGGGGCGGAACAGGCGAAAAACGGCGCGAGAAGCCTCGCCGCGGACGGCTCTGCGGAGGAGCGCGCCTCCGGCTACGTCCCGTCGCCGCTCAACTGGTCGCACCTCGCGGGCAGGACATGGAGCCTGCCGCGGGAAAAGGAAGCCGCGCGCGGGACAGAAACGCCGTCAGCGCGCGCCGCGGCGAACGACGTTTCGGAGGCTCTGCCCGCGCGTTACGACTTGCGCGAAGAGATGCCGCCGGTCAGAGACCAGACGTATTTCAACAACTGCTGGACGTACAGCGCCATGGCGGCGACCGAGTCGAACCTCATAACGAAAAGGCTCGCCGGGACGGACATAGACCTCTCCGAATGGTATCTCACCTATTACGCGCTCAACCCGTGGAAAGACATGGCGTGCTTCACCAATTCGTCAGGAGCGCCGTATTATGATATAGGCGGCAACGACTGGAAGTCCGTCGCGCTGCTCTCGCGCGGCACCGGCTCCGTCACGACGGCGAAAGCGCCTGACATATCAAGCGCGGGCGGAGACTTCAGCGCAGTCTACGCGCCGGCGCCCGCCGCGCGCGACTACAAGCTCACGGGCGCATACTACCTCGGAGACAACGCGGTCTTCGAAGTCCGGCTCTCCGCGGAGCGGCGCGATATGATAAAGCGCGCGATAATGGAGTACGGCGCGGTCTCCGTCGGGATAAACATGGGGGCGAGCTACAACTGTTATAACAGACAGACTGCGGCCTATTACTCCGGACTTTCGTACGACCCCAGCTGGGTAAACGGAGTGCCGACCGACCACGCGGTAACGATAGTCGGATGGGACGACGGCTATTCAAAAGATAATTTTATAAGCGACAACCGGCCTGCAAACGACGGCGCGTGGATAGTGCGCAACAGCTGGGGCGAAATTTTCGGCGACGGCGGATACTTCTACGTCTCCTACGAAGAAGGCACGCTCTGCGACGGCGTCGCCTACGAAACTGAAGAGGCGCGCGGCGGCGAAAACGTCTACCAGTACGACGACCTCGGCTGCATCGGATGGTACACTCTGGACACGCTCTTCCCCAGCGTCGGCGGCGCGAAGGATGTGCAGTATTTTGCAAACATCTTCACCGCCGAGAGCAGCGACGCGATAAACGCCGTCGCCTTCTACGCCGCCGACGAGCGCATAAGCTACGAAATCAGCGTCTACACGGACTGCGCCGGCGATTTGCCTGTAAGCGGGCGTCTTGCGTGGACGGGGACTGCGGACTCGCTCGTGCCGGGCTACAATACGGTGACGCTCGGCGAGCCCGCCGAAGTCGCCGCGGGGACGAGGTTCTCCGTCGTAGTCAGGGCCGTCAGTCCTGGCGGCGACTGCACCTATGCCACGATCCCGACCGAGTACGAGATAAAAGGCTATTCTGACGGCGCGTCTGCGAATCCCGGCGAAGGCTGGTTCTCCGTAGACGGGGAAAATTTCTACGACGCGATGGAGGTCGGCGAATCAGAAGGCTACGACAACCTCAGCGTATGCCTCAAAGCCTTCGGCGAGCGCATATACACCGCCTCCGACGCGCCCGTAAGCGTGACCGGCGGCGTGACCGCGGGCGGCTCCGTCTCCGAAGCGAGCGCTTCGAATATATCCGGCGATGAAAATTCAACGGCGCAGGACGGCGTGCTGGCGGCGCTCAGAGCCGAAGCCGTGAGCGGCGTGGCCGCCGATAAAAACGTCGCGCTGCTCGGCGCGTTCAGGCTGAACGCAGAGCACTCGGGCGGCTCCGCGAGATTCTCGGTCGAACTCGCCGAACCGATGAGCTTCGAGGGCGCGCCTTACGTCATAATCCAGAACCATAGAACAAATGCCTATTGCGCCTTCGCCGCAGAATACTCCGGCTCGTCGCTCTCATTCTCCGTAGACGCGCTCGATGACTACTTTTCGTCCGCGACGGTAGTCGTAGCCGACGTAAGGGAAAGCTCCGCCAGCCAGTCCCGCTCAAGCGGCTCAGGCGGCGGCTGCTCCGCCGGCGTTGGCGCGTTCGCCCTGCTGGCGGCGGTTCCGCTTCTGCTGCGCCGCGTGAAGAGATAAAAGCCCGCGCCGCGCGGGACGCGATGCCTTGACAGAAATGACGAACGCCGACGCCGCCGTTGAATCGTCGGGGGCTGACGAAGAGCGGCCGGCGTTCCGAGTCCCGGCGCGAACGGGGCGCATGGCCGTTTAACCATTTAGCGCTCATAAAGCCGCACGGCATACGGTATGAAATCACGGCAAAACAAAGAGCGGCGCGTCCCCGTCCGGGGATCGCGCCGCTCGTTTCGCCTTTAAGCCGTACCGGCGGGGCTAGCGGTAGAAGAGCTTAGTCCCTACGCCGTTCGCCAGCGCCTTCTCGTAATAGAGCTGACCGAGCGCGATGTCGTTTATCGACAGGCCGCGGTGCCAGAAGAGTATCTTCTCATCGTCGTTCTCGCGTCCCGGCTTCTTCCCGGCGACGATCTCGCCGAGCTCCGCGTACAGGGTTTTCTCCGTGAGCTTTCCGGCTCTGACGTGCGGACTGAGGCTTCCCAGCTTTCCGCCCTCCTTGCACTGTCCCCAGTCGTCAACGACTATCTTATCCATCACGTCGGTCAGAGTGATTTCGTTCGCGCATATCGTCCCGTATGGCACGACGAAATTCCCGGGGCGCACCCATTCCGTTTTAAGCAGCGGCTGCGGCTCCGTCAGGCGCGTCGCCTCCACCATGATGTCGGCTCCCTTGAGGCACTCCTCGGAATCCTTAGCAATCGTTATCTTTTTATGCAGCCTGGCCTCCAGAGCTTCCGCGAAGGCCTCCATAGACTCGCGCCTTCTGCTGTTTATGCGTATCTCGTCGAAGTCGTAGAGATGGTCGAGCAGCACGACGTTCCAGAACGCCGTCCCGCGGCAGCCGAGATGCCCGAGCACTTTGTTCTTTTTTTTCGCCAGGTACTTCGCGCCTATCGCCGTGATCGCGCCGGTGCGCATCGAGGTGATAGCCGTCGCGTCGATGACCGCGTAAGGCGCGCCGGTCTCGGGGCTGAAAAGATTCAGCATCGACATCTCGGAGGGAAGTCCGAGCTTATAATTGTAGACGTAATCCCCGACGATCTTCACGCCGACCGCGTGCTTCGGCGATATATAGCCGCGAAGGACGTTGAAGTGTCCGTGATATTTCTCCTCCGGGTGAATGTGTACGCGCGGCTCGATAGACGTCTCGCCGTTCCCCTGCGCGCGCAGGCTTTCCTCCACCGCGCCGAGGATTTCGTCGTTTGTAAGCGCGAGCGTTTCGATGTCGCGGGAATTTAAGTATAAAATGTCCAAATGTATCTCCCCTATTACTGTTTATTAGTCTTCAAGTTTGGACATGAAGAACACTTTTAAGAAAGAGGCTACCTGCAGTATGAACACGCCGAGCACTATGAACGCTCCGACGGCGGAAAGCTGTCTTACCCCGTCGACTCCTCTTACACCGCCGGCGAGAGCTCCCATAATGACCGACATGGAGCCGATGATGACGCCCCAGATTACCTTCAGGTAGTTCGGCGCTTCGTCGTTTATGCTGCTGTCATTCTGAGAGACGCAGAGCGAAGCGAGCGTGTGTGTAATTGAGTCCGCCGCAGTCGAGAAAGAAAGCACGAGCGTGATCATGACCACCGGGATAAGCACGACGCCGAGCTTTAGCGGCAGGTGGCTCAGGAAGCCCCACACAGCGGAGACCGCGCCGTTGTCCTTGAGTATCTGCACGAGATCGACGACCCCGTTCATCTGCCAGTTGAGCGCAGTGCCGCCCCATACGGAAAACCAGACGAGCCCGAAGATAGAAGGCAGTATCCAGTTGATTATCATAAACTCCCTTATCGTGCGCCCATAGGATATTTTTGCGAGGAAAAGCCCCATGACGGGCGCGTAGGCGACCCAGACGGTCCAGTCGAACAGAGTCCACCATACGGTCAGCGCTTCGCCGCCGATGTCTACTGGGTCAAGCCCCCACAGCCAGAAGTTGTCGAGCCACACGGCGAGGCCGAGGCCGAGCGATTTGCATATATCGACGATTGGGCCAGTAAAGAACAGGATTATAAGCAGCGCGTAGAATATTTTGCTGTTGAGAGTGGCGAGTTTCTTTATGCCTTTGTCCAGCCCGAGGTAGGCTGCGCCGGTAAAGAGCGCGGTTATAGCTACGCCGAGTATTATCCATAAAGTGATAGTCGAGTCTATGCCGTAAATGACTTTAACGCCGGAGAGTATGAAAGCCATCCCCGTTCCCAGGCCGCACGCCATGCCGAGGACGATGCCTATGGTGCATAGAGTGTCAAGAATGCTTGAAACCGTGCTGTTGTACGCCTTCTGTCCGAAAAGCGGTGTAAGCGTCGCCGCGACGGAGAATTTTTCTTTTTTGTTGTAGAACAGATAGGCCATCAGGACGCCGGTGACGCCATAGAATGCGTATGGGACGAACGACCAGTTGTAGAAGCATCTCGCTATCGCGAAATGCGCGGCCTGCGCGCTGAGCGGTTCTATACCGAGCGTCTCTAGCTCGCCGTAGACGTTGCCGAAATAGACCATTGGCTCGTTGATTCCCCAGTTTACTATGCCGACGGATATTCCTCCTGTCAGAGCCATCATGAACCAAGTGTGGAACGGATATTTGGGCTGAGCGTCCCTTCCTCCTATCCTTATATTGCCGGTTTTCGAGAACGTCACGAAAAGTACGCCGAACAGGCATATCATGGCGACCATCTGGTACAGCCAGCCGAAGTTGAGAAGCGAGAAGCTGAATATAGATTTGCACGTGGCCTTAAGCCATTCATTTTTAAATATACCGACTATAACGGCTGTCGCTGTAACTAAAAATGCCGGGACAAAAACGCCCTTTCTCAAAGAAACCTTGTCAGACATCAAAAATCCTCCTTATAGAGCCGCTCTCATCAAAGGCCGAGAGCTTCTTTCAGAAAATCGCCGGATTCGAGCAGGCGGCGCACATTTTCTATATCGTCGCTTAATACCCTGTCGTCCCTGCCGTAGAAGGGCATTACCTTACGAAGCGCGGCGAGCCCTTTCGACGTCGTCTCGCCGTAGCGCGCTCCGCGCAGGTCCATCGCCTGTCCCGCGTGTATGAGCTCTATCGCCAGCACATAGAAAAGACATTCGAGTATTCTTTTCGTTTTCTGCATTACGAGCGGCGCGTTGGTGCATATATCCTCCATGTCCCCGGCGAGCGCGAAGGTGTCCATGCTTATCGGTGCGGCGAGAAGCCGTATCTCGGCGTCCATATTCGCGTAGATTTTCTGTATCGTGGAAAACGCGATTGTGGAATCGTCCGGCGTAAGATGGCGCGAAAGCTTCGTGAAATTCGGCGACGCCAGCTTGATGCTTCTGAGGCATGACAGTTTTGAGACGTGAGACATTGCGACGCCGAGGTTCTCGACTCCGAGCACCCAGCACAGCGGGTCGAAGTTGCCGCATGACGTTATGTCGCGCTCTTCCATCAGCAGGCATGGATTATCGTCCGACGAATTAAGATGTATCTCAAGGTTTTCTGCCGCGTAGGCGAGCGCCGTGCGGACCGCTCCGTGCACCTGCGGAACGCAGCGGAAGGAAAGGGGGTCCTGCAGCGGACGTTCCGGATCGCTCTCATAAAGATAGCTGTTTTTCAGGTATTTCCTCATGCGCGCCGCCGTCTCTATCTGCTTGGGATAGCGGCGGACCTTGTGCGCGCCCTCGCGAAGTGCGGACACGTTGCCGTTGAGCGCTTCGAGCGACATGCCGGCTATGAGGTCGGCCGAATCGAGCAGGTTTTTCGCAGACGCGAGCACAGAGCATGCGAGCCCCGCCGAGAGCGCGTTTGAGCTCAGAACGGCGAGCCCGTCCTTTTCGGCGAGCGTTATCGGGCTGAGACCTTCCTCCCTGAAAGCGTCGCGTGCCTGCGCCGTTCCGTCCTTGTAGAAGACCTTCCCCTCTCCCATGAGCGCCAAACCGAGATGGGACAGGTTTACTATGTCCGCCTCGCCGACGGAGCCCTTCGACGGAATGAGCGGTACGATATCGCGGTTCAGCATATCGCGCATCATAAATGCGATTTCCGGGCTGAGCCCCGTGCACCCGCACAGAAGATTGTTCAGCCGCACTACGACGGCGGCCCTGGCCTCTTCTTTGGAAAGGTACGGGCCGACTCCGACCGCGTGCGAGTGCATCATATTGCTGTTGAATTGGGCGATGAATTCCTTCGTAACTTTTTTATCCTTGTTCCAGCCGACGCCGCGATTGCAGCCATATATAGGTATTCCCTTATTCGAGAGCTCAAAGACAAGCTTTCTGGATTCCGCCAAGAGCTCAGCCGACGACGGGCTGATTTCGACTGCGGCTTTGCCGCAGGCGACGGCGCACACTTCATCAAGCGTCAGACTGTGTCCGTCTAACACGATAGTTTCCAATGCCATTCCTCCAATTTCCCCTTTTTCAAAAACTCGCGAATTTTCGGGTCAACTGCCGCGGCTCGCAACTATGTGCAAAATAGCGCTATCTATTTATAATCTACGCCATTGACTAAGCTTTGTAAAATAGTTATATTCACTCATAACATAGGTAAAAGGCAATAATAAAAAGGGACAGTGCGCGGATATGCCTATAACTATCAGGGACATAGAGATTTTTCTCGAGGTTGCGAGATGCTGCAACATGACGGCGGCGTCGAAGAACCTGTATATAACGCAGCCGACCGTCAGCCAGGTCATCGTCGGCATCGAAAAGGAGTACGACGTCAAGCTTTTCGAACGTCGCAATAAGAAGATATATCTCACCGAGCAGGGGAGGACCGTCGCCGCCGAGGCGGAGAAGGTCATGCGCGCCTACCGCGGGCTTGAGAACGTCTTCCGCTTCGCGCGCGAGGAGACGATACGCATAGGGACGAACCTCATCACCTCGAGCAGCATATTCAACGATATTTGGTCGAACTATCATAAAATCTGCTACAACGTGAAGACTACGATAGTGATCGAGGAGGATTTCTGGCTTAAGAACAAGCTGGCCGACGGCGAGCTGGACTTCGTGCTCTCGCAGAACCGCTACACCCACAGCGACATAAGGAGCGAGGTGATAGCGGAGGACGAGTATGTGCTGATATGCCGCCCAGGCTGCGCGCTCGGCGGGCGGCGTTCCGTTTCTATGAGCGATCTGAAGAGCGAGACTGTCATCATGCGCGAGACCGGCAACCCGACGCGCGACCTTTTCGACCAGATCAACGCGGAGCGCGGGCTCGGCCTCACAATAAGCTGCGAGTACAAGAATATCGACATAATCAAGGAAGAAGTTATAAAGGGAAAGGGCGTCGCGGTCATCGCGAGCAGGCTGGTCGCCCGAGAGCTCGAGCAGGGGCTTCTGCACGTCTGCGAAATCGACGACCTAAAGGAGAAGCGTTACTTCTACGTCAATTATCACAAGGATTTGAAGATGAAGCCGCATCTTAAGACTTTTATAGAGGTGTGCAAGGCGGCTTCATAGGCTGACGCGTCCGGCGGCTCCGGCGCGGCTGAAGCGCTGCGGAAAGCCTCGAAAGCGGCGCGGGTTTCCGAGCTGGTGCCTCTGCCCAGCGCCGCTGGGCTAATCTATCACGCCGCCGCCTACGACGTAATCTCCGTCGTAAAACACTACGGACTGGCCCGGCGTTATCGCGCGCTGCGGCTCGTCGAATTCTATTCTGATTTTATTCTCTGAGATCTGTTCCACCGTCGCCGGCTGCTCCGGCTGGCGGTAGCGGGTTTTCGCGCGGACGCGCATGGGGCGCGGTATTTCCGGCACGGCTATGAGGTTTGCGCGCGAGGCGGTGAGCGTCTTGGCGTACAGGCCGCTTTCGCGGCATAGCGTGACTGTGTTGTTGCGCGCGTCTTTGGCGCGGACGTAGAGCGGCTCGCGCAGCGAGAGACCGAGGCCGCGGCGCTGGCCTATCGTGTAGCGTATCAGCCCCTTGTGTTCGCCTATGGCGCGTCCTGCCCCGTCTATGAACTTTCCCGGCACGTCGGCGCGTCCCGTCGTTTCGCGGATGAAGGCGGCGTAGTCGCCGTCCGGCACAAAACATATGTCCTGGCTCTCTTTTTTGTGAGCGTTCGCAAATCCCTGCGCTTCGGCTATCGCGCGCGTCTCTTCCTTGCCGAGCGCGCCGAGCGGCAGCAGCGTGCGCGAGAGCTGCTCCTGCGTCAGCGTCCACAGCACGTAGCTCTGGTCTTTTTTTTCGTCGGCTCCCTTGCGCAGAAGCCTGCGGCCCGAGGCCGCGTCGTTTTCCACGACCGCATAATGACCGGTCGCGATGTGGCTCATGCCGAGATTTTGTGCGAGTTCGAGGAATTTGCCGAATTTCATAGTTTTGTTGCATTCGACGCACGGGTTCGGCGTGAGGCCGGCGCGGTAGGACTCTATGAAGGGCCTTATGACGTTTTCCCGAAATTCCGCCTCCAGCGGGAAAACGTGGAACGGTATGCCGAGGCGGGCGGCGACTTCGCGCGCGGCCTCCTCTTCGGCGCTGTGCGCGAGCAGGCGCATTATCGCGCCGGCGCACTCGTCTCCGCCGTCTTTTATCAAAAAAGCGGCGACGGAGCTGTCCACGCCGCCGCTCATGGCCGTAAGGACTTTACGCGCCAATTATTTCATGCTCTCCATTTCCGCCGCGACCGCGGGTTCGGCGGCGCGCATCGCCTCGAGCGTCTTTTCGAGAAGTTCGTCGAGCGGCCAGCCGAGCATCTCCGCGCCCTGGGCTATGACATCGCGCGAGCATCCGGCGGCGAATTTCTTGTCTTTGTATTTTTTCTTGAGGCTCTTGAGCTCCATGTCGGATACGCTCTTCGACGGGCGCATGAGCGCGGCGGCCCAGATGAGGCCGGTGAGTTCGTCCGCAGCGAAGAGCACTTTTTCCATGAGGTGTTCGGGCTTTATGTCCGAGCAGGGGCCGTAGCCGTGGCTGCACACGGAGTTGATGAAGCTCTCGTCCGCGCCGATCTCGCGCAGCAGCTCGGGCGCTTTCTTGCAGTGCTGGTCGGGGAACTGTTCGAAGTCCACGTCGTGCAGCAGCCCGACGAGCGCCCAGTGGTCGGCCTCGGCGGCGTATCCTAGCTCGTTCGCGTACCAGCGCATGACCGCCTCGACGGTGAGCGCGTGCAGCAGGTGGAACTCTTCCTTGTTGTATTTGCGAAGCAGACCGACGGCCGCCTCTCTTGTGATTTCTGCCATGACTATCCCTCCGTTTATGTCATGCGGATAATTATAGTTTTTCCGGCGCGCTCGCGCAAACCGGCGCGAATGGATTTCCGCGCTCGCCCGTTTCTCGCCGGTTACGCCGTTTCGCGCCGCTCCGCTTTGCTGTAAAATAATTCCGTTTCACTGATATTTTGCGAAAGCGGGGCGCTGTGATGGACGCGAAGCGCAAGTTTATGATACTGGGGGATCTGGCGGTGCTTCTGGTCGCCTTTATATGGGGCGCGACGAACGTCGTGATTCGGGACGCGCTCGGCGGCATCACGCCTTTCTGGTTCTGCTTCCTGCGCTTCGCCGTCGCGTCGGCCGCCGTCATGCTCATCTTCGGGCGGCGCGCGATGGCGATGCCGCGCCGCGCCAAGCTCGCGGGGGCGTTTACTGGCATGGCCTTCAGCCTCGCCTATCTCTCGGGCGCGGTCGGCCTGCTCTATACTACCGCCGGCAACCAGTCGTTCATCATCTCGATGTCGGTCGTCTTCGTCCCGCTCTCCGTGTGGCTGCTGACTAAAAAGTTCCCCGGCTGGCACGTCATGCTCTCAGTCGCGCTCTGCCTCGCCGGCCTCGCCGGGCTGATGCTCGACGGGAATTTCAGCGTGAACCCGGGCGACGCGCTCTCGGCTTTCGCGATGCTATGCGTCACGGCCTACATCCTGCTCGTGCAGAAATTCGTCGCGGGCGAGGACGCATGCGGCCTCGCCTGCTGGCAGGCGGTCGGCAGCATGTTCCTCGCCGCAGTATGCGCTTTCGCCTTCGAGCCGTTCCCCGCGGAGCTAGCGCGCGCCGCGTGGATAGCCGTAGTGTACGCCGGGACGATAGGCTACGCGCTGACGCTCGTGCTGCAGACCGTCGCGCAGAAGTACACGAGCCCGACGCACGTCGCGATACTTCTCTCGACCTCGGGCATCTTCGGCAGCCTGCTCGGCGTCGTCTGCATAGGAGAGCCGATGACGTGGCGCATATTCGCCGCCTCCGCGCTGATATTCTCCGGAGTCGTCGCAGTCGAGGCTATACCGGCGCTGCGAGGGAAAAAGTAAACGCATGGCGGACGCGCGCGGTCCTGCGCCGTCCGTTGACAGCCCTCCGCCGTATGCTAAGATAAAGGCGTAATAATAGGACGAATTGTCCTATAACTACGCGGTTTGCTTCTACAACACAACGGGCGCGCATCTGCGCCCGAGTCAGGAGACTGGAAAAATGAGATTGACCGAACGTGAAGAGGCCGTGCTGGGCGGCGCGGAGGGGGCCGGAGCGGCCCTTGCGATGGAGATACTCGCCGGCATAGGCGAGGTGATGGAGGCCGACGTCATGGTCCCCGTCTCGCGCGCGCACGTATCTGCGAGCGCGCAGGAGGCGGACCTGTGGTTTGCTGAGAAAATGCTCGGCGAGGGCGCGCGGACGCGGATATGCGCGACGGTGAACCCGAGCTACGACGTCGGATATTTCCGCGGCAGTGGCTTCATAACGGAGGGCGAGGCGGAGCTCGCGGAGAAATGCGCGTCGGCCTACGAGAAGATGGGATTTATAATGAACCTCACCTGTACGCCGTACTTCGACGGCAACCTGCCTGGGCTCGGCGAGGCCGCCGCCTTCTCCGAGTCGAGCGCGACGGCTTTCGTCAACTCCGTCTTAGGCGCGCGCTCAAACCCGGAGTCGGCGCAGAGCGCTCTCTGCTCCGCGATAGTCGGACTCACGCCGCGCTACGGCCTTCTGCTCGACGAGAACAGAAAAGCCACGATGATAGTAAACGCCGAGGCCGGAGCCGCGGACGAATTCGACTTCTCCGTGCTCGGCTGGGCCGCGGCGAAGAGGATAGGGCGCGGCGTGCCTCTCTTCCGCGGAAACTTCCGCGCTACGCCCGAAGGGCTGATGAACCTCGGCGCGGAACTCAACACCGCGGGGCGCGTGCCGCTATTCCACGTCGAGGGCGCGACGCCCGAAGCCGCGGCGGCGCTCGACGGCGCGAAGATAACGGACGAAATAACGATCACGCGCGAGGAGACCGAGGCCGTGAAAGAAAGCTTCGCCGAAGCGTACACGGGAGCCGACGGCGTGCTGCTCGGCTGCCCGCACTACTCTCTCGAGCAGATTTACCGAGTCCACAGGCGTCTCGCGGGGCGCAGCGCAAACATCCCGGTCTGGATACTTACCTCGTCGTCGGTCGTCTCGATGATAAACAAACTGCCGCTAGGGCGCGAACTCGCAGAAGCGGGCGTCTCCGTCGTCGGCGACACCTGCGTAGACCAGCCCTGCTGGCACAAACTGCGCGGCATGAGGCTGCTCACCGACTCGCCGAAATGCTTCTACTACACCTCGAGGCGCAGCCTGCGCTTCTGGGTGATGCCGGCGGAACGCTGCATAGACGCGGCGCTCGGGCCGAGGAGGTAACGCGATGGGAACTCACGTATTTTCATGCAGAAAAATAGCGGCGGGCAAGGCCGAGGGCGAAATACTGATCTCAAAGGACGACATATGCTTCTACCTGACCGACCCCGAAAGCGGAAAAATCATAGAGGAGGGGCACGCGCTCGACGGCGTTGACATATCGGGCAAGATACTCGTCTTTCCCGCAGGCAAGGGCAGCTCGAGCGTGAACCTCGACGGCCTCTACCAGCTCATGACGCACGGTAAATGCCCCAAAGCGATGATAGTCGAGTACGCCGACGCGATACTCGTCACCTGCGCGATACTCATGCGCATCCCGACCGTGGACAGAGTCCCCGCCGGATTCTACGAGCTCATCCGCGACGGCGCGCGCTGCCGCGTAGACGCCGGCGGCGGCGAGGTGACGTTGCTGTAAGGCGGCGGAGCGGCGGAATTTGATAGACTACTAATAACGAAACACAATCACCCGCGTTTGGCGTGGCATACAGGCGGCATTGGTGTGCTCCCCCGCCCTTTTGCGGCTGAGCCGCGCGCTGAGGTGGTTGCCTGCATCTGCCCGCTTAGACGGCGCTAGGCGCCAGTTATGAAAGGAGCGCGGAACGAACGCTTTCTGAAAAAACTGGTGCAAAACGGACGCCGGAGAATCAAATCCCCCGGCGCCCATTCGTTTTTTATATTTTTCCCGCCTATATTCTGTCGCGCACCTCTTTGAGCAGCACGCCATCTTTTATAAATTCATAGGCTTTTTTGATGTCGGGCGAGAGCGGGCGGTCGCTTTCGTAGAGCGGCAGACGCTTGCGGAACTCCGCAAATGCTGCGCCGGTGCCCTTCCCGAGCGTCAGCTTCTTCTCTCGCATACGCAGCTCTACGGCCTGGCAGGCGTGCATCATTTCCATGCCGTAGATGTATCTCATGTCGTCGGCTATGCGGCGCAGCTTCTGCACGACGAGCGTCGTGTTGTTCGCGTGGTCCTCGATGTCGCCGGCGAGCGCCATGAAGTCCGGCGAGCATGGGTTCGCGAGCAGCCGTATCTCGGCGTCGAGCGAGGTGAATGTCTTCTGTATCGTGCCGAAGCAATGCGACTCGCCGCCGTCGTGGCTGAGGAAGCGCGGCAGCTTGGTCAGCGCCGGGTCTGCGAGCTTTATCATGCGGTAGCAGGACATGTGCGAGAGGTGCGCGCAGATTATCGCGAGCATTTCGAAGGCGGTCGCGAGCGACGTGACCTCGAAGTTGGAGCCGGCGACCATGCGTTTCTCGTCCGCCAGTACGCAGGGATTGTCGTCGGTCGAGTTCATCTGAACGTCGAGATATTTGCGCGCGTACTCTATCGCCTCGCGCAGCGTGCCGTTCACGTGGACCGCGCCGCGGTAGCAGAGCGGGTCCTGAAGCGCGCGCTGTGGGTCGGGCTCGCAGACGTAGCTGCCTTCGAGATATTTTCTGACGCGCGCGGCGCTGTACTGCTGGCCCTCGAGCTTGCGTTCGCGCAGCGCCGACGGGTCGAGCGGAGAGACGTTGCCGTTGAGCCCTTCGAGCGAGAGCGTCGAAACAAGGTCGCCCGTGTCGGCGAGGTCGCAGAGTTCTTTGAGAAGCAGCGCGGCCTGCCCCGCCGCGAAGGCGTTGGTACAGACGACGGCGTGCGCGTCCTTCGGGCCGAAGACTATCGGCTCGAGCCCGGCGTCGGCAAGCGCCTCCGAGGCCGGGACGCGGCGGCCCTTGTAGTCGGCTTCGCCCTCGCCCATCATCGCGATGCCGATGTGAGAGCAGAGCGTGATGTCCGCCTCGCCGACCGAGCCGCGCTCCGGCATCACGGGATGTATGCCCGCGTTGAGGAATTCCGCGTAGCGTTCGACCACCGCCGGGTCGGCTCCGGTGTGGGCGCAGAGCAGCGTGTTGAGGCGCACCGCCATGATCGCGCGAACCTCTTCGACCGATGCGTCGGGCGCTATGCCAAGCGTGTGCGAGTATATGAGCTTGCGGTTGAACTCGCCGAGCTCGTCGTTCTCTATTTTGTGATCCTTGTTCCAGCCAACGCCGCGGTTCAGCCCATAGACCGGCGTGTCGCCGTTTAGAACCTCCATGACGAAGGAGCGCGCCGCCTCAAGCTTCTTCCGCGCCTCTTCGCTTATCTCGACCTTCGCACCGTTTACCGCTATTTCCCAGACCTGCTCGACCGTGAGGTCGTTTCCCGTGAGTATGATTTTTTCCATAATGTCCGCCTGCCTTTTAGTCTTCCGGTTCGTCTATAAAGAACACCTTGACATAAGCGACGGCCTGAATCGCGTAGATGAAGAGCACGACGAAGCCGGCCGCCGAAGCGAGCGCCTTCACGCCGTCTATGCCCTGCGCCCCTCCGCCGTAGGCCGCCATCACTATCGCTATCGCCCCGACCGTGACTCCCCACAGCACTTTTATCTTCGCAGGCGGCTCCGTACCTATCGGCACGTCGCGCACGCACATCGAGCCGATGTTGACGAGCGTAGCGTCCGCGCAGGTGATGAACGAGACCAGTATCACGACTATGTTTACCGGTATCACTATCACGCCGAGGCCGAAGGGCAGGTTCTTGAGGAATTCCCACAGCGCCATGACCGCGCCGCCGCTCTTTATCGCGCCGACTAAGTCGGCCGTGCCGTTTATCTGCATGTCTATCGCGCTGGCTCCCCATATAGCGAACCATATTATGCCGAATACAGCCGGGAGCACCCAGTTGACGATGAGATACTCGCGCACAGTACGTCCGTAGGAAAGTATTGCGAGGAATATTCCCGTGACGGGCGCGTAGCCTATCATGAAGCAGAAGTCCCACAGAGTCCACGCGCGCGTCAAAGCCGGCCCTCCCACGTCTATCGGGTCGAGCCCCCAGCTCCAGAAGTTCGTGAGCCAGTGCCCTACTCCCGCCGTGCCCATCCTCGCTATGAACAGGGTCGGCCCAGTCACGAGAAGCAGAACGAGCAGGCCGTAATAGAACCACGCGTTGAAATTGCCGACTATCTTAAGCCCCTTGTCGAGACCGACGTAAGTCGAGAATGTGAAGCAGAAAATGATAATCACGCCGAGGATGATGAAAAGCGGGATAGTCTCCTCCATGCCGTAGGCGCTTTTGAGCCCCGCCATGATAAGAGTGATGCACATAGTAAGCCCCGTAGTAAGACCTATCGTGAGCGCGAGCATCGAAAGCGTGTCTATGACGGCGGAACAGGCGGGACGGCCGACCTTTTCGCCGAAGAGCGGCTTCAGCGTAGCCGTCACGGTAAGGCTGTCGCGCTTATGATAATAGACATAGCCGACGAGAAGTCCGCACATCGCGTAAGCCGAATAAGGGACGAACGACCAGTTATAGAAGACGCGGGCCATAGCGAAGATGGCGGCCTGAGTGGTACCTGCGGATACGCCGAGAGTATCGAGCTCTCCCCATACGTTGCCGTAATAGATGAGCGGCTCGTTCACGCCCCACGTGACGATGCCCGTGGCGATGCCTCCCGTCAGGGCCATAGCGAACCACGTGGCGAAGCTGTACTTGGGCTTCGCGTCCTTTCCGCCTATCCTCATATTCCCGACCTTAGAGAACAACGTGATCAAAGCCAGAATAGTAGTCACGGTCATCGAAAGCTGGATGAGCCATCCGAAACTGTCGAGAGCCCACTCGCAGAAGGCCCCCATGCCCGAAGTCAGCAGCTCGCTGTTGGCAAGCCCTATGACCGCCGCGGCGGCGACCACTATGTATGCCGGAGCGAAAACTTCGAGCCGCAGCCCTTTCTTCATGTTTTGTTTCTGTTCTTCGTTCACACCAAGTTCCTCCTCCGCTGATTCAACAGGCGGCGCACGTGCCGCCGTTTGGTTTTTACATTACGCCGCGGCGCGCGGCATAATTTTCATAAAAACGTCTTCCGCGACTCCGAGCGCGGCCCGTCTCTTGTATGGCATCGACGGGCGGCTAGGTATCGCCTCCTCCACGTCGCGCGCGAGCGCCTCTCCGAAGGCCGCCGCCGTCTCCGCGGCGAGCGGGCGTCCGTCGAGCGCAGCGGCGGCGCGTTTCGCGAATATAGGCACGCGCGCGATGGCCCCGAGCGTCACGACCGGTTTCTCTATCGGCGCGCCGGCTCCCGCGCAGCGGAACGACAGCGCGACGCCGAGCTTCGATATCGTCACCGCGCGGCGCGAGCCAAGCTTCAAAAAGGCGCTGATACGTCTCTCCTCCGGCAGCGGGAAATTCACGGAGACTATCGCGCGCCCTTTGCCTAGCGGGACGAGCCCTTTGTCTCCGAGCGTCGAGCGGAACGGGATTTCCGAAACAGTCCCGTCCGCGTCCGCGACGGAGAGCGTCGCGCCGTAGAGCAGCAGCACGGGAAGCATGTCTCCGGCGGGCGAGCCGCTGCCTATGTTGCCCGCTATCGTGCCTCTGCTGCGTATCTGCTTCGAGCCGACTGTAGAGGCCGCATCCGCGAGAGCGGAGAGCTTCGCGCGTACCTGCTCCGAGGCGGCGAGCTCGCAGAATGGCGCGGCTCCGCCTATCGCGACGCGCTCCGCCGTGAAGTCTATGGCGCGCATCTCTTTCACGTCGAGGACGTTCACGAGCAGGTCGGGGGCGATTTTGCCCTCCATTATCGCTATCGTCAGGTCGGTGCCGCCCGCTATGATTCTGCTGCGCTCGGTCATGCGCGTTAACGCGGCGGACAGCTCGTTGAGATCCGCCGGACAGAGCATCCTAGACATGGAAGCCGCCCTCCTTCCTGTACGTTTCCGCCGCGTCGAGCACCGCGTCCACTATCGCGCTGTAGTCCCCGCAGCGGCAGATGTTGCCGGCGAGCGAGATGCGCACGTCGTCCTCCGTGGGCGACGGGTTTTCTATGAGCAGCGCCGCCGCCGACATGAGCATCCCGGGAGTGCAGTAGCCGCACTGTATCGCGCCGTGGTCTATGAAAGTGCGCTGAAGCGGCGAAAGTTCGCCGCCGCGCGAAAGGCCTTCGACTGTCAGCAGCCTTTTGCCTTTGATCTGTCCCGCGAGCACGAGGCACGAGTGTACGGCCCTTCCGTCGAGCACGACTGTGCAGGCTCCGCATTCGCCTTCGCCGCAGCCCTCCTTTGTCCCGGTCAGCCCCATGTCTTCGCGCAGGAAGTCCACTAGGCGCTTGCACGGGTCTGCGTTCTTTACGCGTTTTTCACCGTTGAGCTCAAATTCGATTCTCATCGCGCCGCCTCCGCTTTCGTCATGATTTCCGCGATACGCTCCGGCGTGAGCGGGAGCCTGGTTATCTCCGCGCCGAGAGCGTCGCTGACAGCGCTTGCTATCGCGGCGGCCCCCGCGACGGTCGAGACCTCGCCTATGGTCTTCGCGCCGAACGGCCCCTCGTCGCCGCCCTCCTCGACGAATATGACGCGTACTCTTGGCATATCCGCGCTGTTGAGCGTGTGATAGCGGCTCAGCCTGTCGTTCTTCGGCCTGCCGTCCGAGCCTACGGCTATGTCCTCGCAAAGCGCGTAGCCCGCCGCCATCTGCACGCCGCCCTTGACCTGGTTTTCGCACATCTGACGGTTAAGCGCGAAACCGATGTCGTTGACCGACAGGAAGTCCGTGACTTTCACGAAGCCCGTCAGCGTGTCCACCTCGACCTCGGCGAAGTTCGCCGCGAACGAGCCGGGGTTCGAGACACCCTTCCAGCTCGCGGAGGCGAAGAGCGCCGTCCCGTTCTCCACGAGCGCGCGGGATGCGACCTCGCCGTAGCTCAGGTTCGTGTCGAGCCGCGTGCGCGATACGACGAATCCGCCGCAGAGCTCCAGCTCGTCGGGCGTCAGCGAAAGCAGCTTCGCGGCCTCGTCGAGCAGCACTTTCTTGAGCGCCTCCGCGGCGCGGCGAGCGCACTCGCCCGCGATGAAGGTCGTTCGGCTGCCGTAGGTGCCGAGGTCGAACTGCGTGTACTTCGTGTCGCCCTCCGTGACGTAAACGTTGTCGGGGTCTATTGACAGCACCTCTCCGACGATTATCTGCATCGAGCGCAGCGTACCGCAGCCGACCTCGTGGACGGAGGTCTGGAGGCATACGCTGCCGTCCTCGTTCATCTTTATGGTCATAACGGAAAGATTGCTCGGGCGCGGATAAAAGCCGTTCTGATAGCCCACGTAGGCGACTCCCACGCCGCGGCGGAAACGCCCCGTGTCCTTCACCCGCTTCCTGCGCTCGTCCCAGCGGAACTCACGCGCGCCTATCGTGAGGCAGTCTTTGCCGCGGCAGTTGCCGAGGGAGAGACCGTGCGCTATCTCGCGCTCGTAGGGCGCATATGTGTTGCGCAGCCGCATTTCTACGGGGTCGAGGCCGAGCCGGCGCGCAGCTTCGTTGATGTGTATCTCGAACGGCGTCAGCATCTCCGGCGCGCCCCAGCCGCGCATCCCGCCGATTACCGGCGAGTTCGTATAATAAGCCGCGCCCTTGAAACGGTAAGAGGGGAACTTGTAGCTCTTCGTCGGCTTCGTCTTTATCGTATCGACGAAATTTATCGCTATGCCCGCATAAGCGCCGGAATTCACAAAACTTTCGACGCTGCACGAAACGAAGTCCCCATCGCGCGTGAAGCTTGTCTCTATCGTCGTTTTGAGAGCAGGGCGCACCGTCGTCGAAATCAGCGACTGCGTGCGCGAGAGATGCAGCTTCACGGGACGGCCCAGACGCATCGCAGCGCATGCGGCGTGCGGCTCGTACATGAATTCCTGTTTGCCGCCGAATGAGCCGCCCATCGGGACCTTTATGACGCGCACCTTACTGTAGGGCAGGCCGAAAAGATCGGCGACGACGGTGCGCACGCCGTAAACGCCCTGCGTCGGGCTCCATATCGTCAGCTCGCCGTTAAACCAGTCCGCTAAATATGAGTGTGTCTCCATCGCAACGTGGTTCATCTGCTGCGTTTCAAGCGTCGTGCGGACGCTTCCTGTCAGTGTGCCCTTTTCCTCGCCCGTGCCGCAGGAGTAATCTGTCTCGCATATTTTGTTGCCGCCCTCGTGTATCGGGAAACTGTCCTCCGCGGCGCTTGCTTCGAGCGAAGCTGAGACCGGCAGTTCCCTGTACGAGACGCTGAGCCTGCGCGCGCCTTCCTCGGCTGCGGCCTTGCTCTCTGCGACTACTGCGGCGATCACGTCACCGGTGTAGCGGGCGCGGCTCGTAAAGAGTTCCTGATCCTCCGGCACGCCCTTCTGGAGCGGAGTCTTGCGGCACTGGTTGAATCTTTTGCGCGTGGTGTTCCACGGCGTCAGCACATCCGCGACGCCGCGCAGCCGAAGCGCTGCGCGCGCGTCTATCGCCGTTACCTCCGCGTGCGCTCGCTCGCTGCAAACGAGCTCCATGTAGAGCATTCCGGGCAGCATCATATCGGAGGCGTAGACAAGCCCGCCGCTTGCCTTGTGTTCAGCGTCGTGTACGCTGTATGACCTGCCCGCGTAATTGTAAGAATCCTTCAAAGTCATACCCCCTTGTCCGAACGCAGCGCCGTGCCGCGAAATTCCGGCGCTCCGGCGTAATCCGGGAAATTTACCTGAAACAGCGAAAAGCCGCCTTAGCTGTGGCAGTTCTCGGTAAAGCCGTCTATCACCATCACCTGACCGCTGATTTTCGCGCCCATCGGCGAACAGAGGTAGAGGCACATCCCCGCGATGTCTTCGGCGTCGATGAAGGTGTGCAGCGCCGTCTGGCGCAGATAGCCGTCGCGCACCTCCGCTGGCGTCTGTCCCAGCTTCGCGGCCTCGCGCTCTATGACGCCCTCGATGCGCGGCCCCTCGACGCAGCCCGGGCATATCGCGTTGGCGCGGATGCCGAACTCGCCGAGCTCGAGAGCCACGGACTTCGTGAAGCCTATGACGGCCCACTTCGAAGCCGCGTAGGGCGTCCTGAACGGATATGCGAAGAGGCTCGCCGTCGAGCCGAGGTTGACTATCGAGCCGCCGCCCGCCGCGATCATCATCGGCGCGGCGAGCTTCGTGCAGAAGAACTGGCTGTCGATGTTCGTCCGTATCGTCTTCGCCCAGTCCTCGACGCCGACCTCGTCCACGCGCGCCGTCGGCCCGGCTATTCCAGCGTTGTTGATGAGGAAGTCCAGACCGCCGAGCTTGCGCTCCACGTCGCGGAATACTGCCTCGACGTCCTCCCAACGCGCCGCGTCGGCGACGGTGTATGTCAGCCCCGGCAGCTCCGCCGCGCACTTCTCGAGCTTTTCGAGCGTGCGGCTGCATATATGCACGCGCGCGCCCGCTCCGTGGAACGCGGAGGCTATCGCCTTGCCGATGCCGTCCGAGCCTGCGGTTATAAGTACTCTTTTGCCTTCAACAGAAAAATTCATACGAAAACCCCTCGCAGCGCCCGCCGCGCCGGACGGGCATTATTAAGTTGTGTTGTCTGGCTCATTTATATAATGAGACATAATGTCCCATTCATTGCTGCGAGGATAGTATCACGTTGCGCGCGGAGCGTCAAGCACGCCGTTTCCCCGTGTATTGCACTAAGGCGGACGCATAGCGTGTGATATTATAATCGCGGCGCGTTCGGCAGCCGCGGCGCGCCGCAGGCAGGCCTAGGAGGTAATTTGTTATGGAAATGACGACGATAGACAAGACGGTCGCTCTGATGGAGCTGCTCGCGGTATCGAAAAGCGACATGAGCATCAGAGAAATAGAAAAAGAGTCGAAGGTGCCGCGCTCCACGGCGCACCGCATATTGCAGAGCCTTCAGAAGCACAACTGGGTCGCGCAGGACGCGGAGACGGAGCGCTACCGCATAGGGCTGCGCTTCCTGTTTCTCTACAACACCGACTCGTTCTACCGCCACTTCCTCGACACGGCGCGTCCCGTCATCGACGGGCTCGTCGCGGCGACCGGGCAGACGGCGCTGATTTCTGTGCTCGACGGCGATGAGGGGTACTGCATATACGCGAAGACGCCGTCCGCGCTGCTTCAGTACGCCGCGTACCCCGGAATGCGCTTCCCGATATACGCGGGCGCTACAGGTAAAATCCTGCTCGCCTTCGCGCCAGAGTGCGTGCGCGAAAAGGTCCTGGCCGAAAGCAAGGTGCGCGTCGCGCCGAATACCGTCGTGGACGAAGAGCGTCTGCGCGCCGACGTCGCGAAGATAAGGAGGGACGGCTACGCCTTCAGCACGAAGGAGCTTCAGGATCAGACCTCCGGCGTCAGCGTCCCGCTTCTAGGCCCGCGCGGAGAGCTTGTGGCGCAGTTCGGAATAGCCGGCCCCGCCGCGAACTTCGAGGGGCGCTTCGAGGCTTTCCTAGCCGAAATAAAAAAAGCCGCGGCGCGCCTGACGGAGGCCCTCTGCACGGAGCGCGGCGCGGATGCGTGACGCGCGGTTGTCTCCGCAAAGAGATAGAGGCGGAGCAACGTTTTGATACATGGCGCGGTTGTACGAATTCCGCGAATATAGACTGTGAAGCGATATGTGGTGGCTAAAAGCGCGCAAAGGACAAAAAACGAAAAGCTACGGGACAAGTAACAAGGTGGTGTGCAAGAAGGGCTGTATGCGCGAGCATACGAGATATTTCATAACGACGCTGACGGACGACAACAATTATTTGATTTGAAAGACTAAATGCAGTTGTCAGGCGCGTAATGACCGAGGCGCTGTCAGGGCGACAGCATTTACTTTATAGCCCCCACGAGTTACAACTAAAGCATGAGAATAGAAACCTTAAAAGAAGAACTTAGCAACATAACGGAACCGAGGCGTACCGGCTTTGGGAATATCAGGCACAAGCTGGAAGATATTATCATCATAGGCCTATGCACTGTGATATGCGGCGGAGAAGATTTTGTCGAAATGGAGGAGTTCGGCAAAGCGAGAAAAGAATGGCTCGAGGTCTTCCTCGAACTGCCTAACGGCATACCGGACAGCGACACATTTCGCCGCGTCTTTGAACGCCTAAACCCTAAAGAGCTCTCACAATGCCTTGTAAACTGGCTTGAAGCTGAACACGCAAAACGTGCAGTGATCGCAGTCGACGGCAAGACGATATGCGGCAGCGCCAACGCGGAACACAAAGCCTATCACGCAGTCAGCGCCTTTGTCTCTGAAAATCAAATCACATTAGGCGAAATAGCCGTGCCTAACAAGACGAACGAAATAACGGCGATACCGGAGCTGCTCGACCTTGTAGATATAAAAGGGCAGATAGTCACAATAGATGCGGCAGGCTGCCAGAAGAAGATAGCTGAAAAGATAGTGGGGGAAAAAGCAGACTATGTACTAGCCCTAAAAGACAACCAGCCGGAACTGCACGAAAACGTCAGGCTGTACTTTGATACGTTCAGAAACGAGCTGGAAGAGGAGCGGCGCCCAGACAAATGCCACGGACGGACGGAACGCCGCGAATACAGGCTGCTGACAGACATATCGTGGTTGGAAGCACGTAAGGAATGGAAAGGACTCAAAGCCGTCGGCGAGGCAAAAGCGTGGTATATGAAAAAGGCGTGATGCATGAGCATACGAGACACTTCATAACGACGCTGACCGACGTCGAAGAGTTCGCTCACGCAGTAAGAAGCCATTGGTCGATAGAGAACGGCCTCCACTGGTTTCTGGACGTGATATTCAGAGAAGACGCGGCGAGAGCCAGAAAAGACAACTCGCCGCTGAACATGAACGTCCTGAGAAAGACGGCGCTGTCACTGCTCAACAAGGCCAGATACGGACGTGTGAGCAAGAGAATAATAAGGTTTAGGGCAGCCATGACTCCTCAGATTATGCTCAACGTCTTGTTTGATTTGAAAAAGTAAATGCTGTCGCCCTGGAGGCGCTGTTTATTGACTTCTATAGCCCGGCATCTTATGATATACAATAAGGATGTTTTAGGATGTCGGGGTGCATATCATGAGATTTATCGGAAGCAAAGCAAAATTGCTGAAAAACATTGATATGGTCATATCTGAGAACACAGATGGGAACGAGAAAATTTTCTGCGATATTTTTTCTGGAACTGGGTCTGTCGCCAGATATTTTAAGCCGCGCTATGAGATCTTATCGAATGACACGCTGTATTTTTCATACGTAATACAGAAAGCCACTATAGAGAACAACTCCAGACCGGAGTTCTCGAAGCTTAGGAGCATCGGCATCCGCGACCCGTTTAGCTTTTTAGAAGAAACGCAGGTACAAATATTGGATTATGACGACGCCCATTATTTCATAACGAAAAATTATACGCCGCATGCCGGCTGCGAAAGGATGTACCTTTCAAACAAAAATGCGGCGAGAGTTGATTTCATCCGCAACACAATCGAAGCATGGAAACGAGATGGAATGCTCCGCGAACTGGAATATTACTATTTGCTGGCAGGTCTTATAGAGGGCGTGCCGTCTGTTTCAAACATCACTGGCACTTACGGAGCATACCTGAAATATTGGGACAAAAGGGCGTTTAAGGATTTGGAACTCTCAAGGCTGGACGTTTTCAATAATCATAGAAACAATACGAGCTACAACAGAGACGCGAACGAATTGATCCGCGACCTAAGCGGCGATATTTTATATCTTGATCCGCCGTATAATTCTAGACAGTACGTACCGAACTACCATTTGCTTGAAACAATATCAAAATACGATTATCCAGAGATACATGGTATAACGGGGATGCGTCCGTGTAATAACGTAAAATCGCCTTTTTGTATAAAAGGTGAGGTTGCGGATGCCTTTGAAGACTTAGTAAGCAAGGCTGATTTCCGCAATATTGTAATGAGCTATAGCACGGATGGGCTTATGACGGCCAGCGAGATTGAAAAAATTTTGAAAAGGCATGGAGTTGAAGAGAGCTACAAAATGTATTCTGTTCCCTATCGGCAGTATATGAGCAAAAAGACCATGCAGAAGGAATATTTATACGAATATATTTTTTACATAAGAAAAAATATCCCGAAGAAGTTACATTTTGAGTTTTGCGAAACGTCCCGTCCTGACAGCGCAGCAACAGCCGACACAAAAAAATATATCAAAAGCCCTGTGAATTATATTGGCGGAAAATATAAGCTTCTTCCGCAAATTTTGCCGAATTTTCCCAGATATATAGGTACTTTTGTAGATTTGTTTGCAGGTGGATGCAACGTTGCAATCAACGTAAACGCCAATAAAATAATCTGTAACGACATAAATACAAAAATAATAGAGATATTCCAGGCATTCAAAGACACCGCCATCTCTGAAATATTGCGTCAAATCAAGACGCGCATAGCTGAATACGGCCTTTCAAAGGAGAATGAAGTTGGTTTCAAACAGTTTCGGAACTATTACAATGCTACACAAAACCCGATAGATTTATATACTCTTGCTTGTTATTCATTCAATTACCAATTCCGCTTTAACAATAATCTTGAGTACAATAACCCTTTCGGGAGAAACAGAAGCCGTTTCTCCGATAACATGGAACACAACTTGATAACCTTTGTTTTCAAACTTCAAAGATTAAATATCGAATTTTCGAGCATAGACTTCATGCAGATACCGCTAGA
The DNA here is from genome assembly GCF_002159945.1 of Cloacibacillus sp. An23. Taxonomy (NCBI): domain Bacteria; kingdom Thermotogati; phylum Synergistota; class Synergistia; order Synergistales; family Synergistaceae; genus Cloacibacillus; species Cloacibacillus sp. An23. The sequence continues at coordinate 198,914 of NZ_NFJQ01000003.1, forward strand.
CTCATTAGCCTATGACGATTTGATCTACTGTGACCCTCCTTACCTGATAACGACTGGAACGTATAACGACGGCAATAGGGGATTCAAAGACTGGAAGCTGGAGCAAGAGTCAGCTCTGTATGATTATTTAGATGCGGCAAATGTGCGCGGCATAAAGTTTGCCCTGTCGAACGTCATTGAGCACAAGGGGAAAGTAAACGAACTCCTCTCTACGTGGGCCTGTAAATATAGGATTATCGATTTGTCTATGAGCTACTCGAATTCAAGCTATAACACAAAGAGAGGAGAGAGCCGGGAAGTCTTGATAATAAACTACTAACCCGTGAAAAACATGATTTCTATAGTTCCTACGTATAATAGAAAATTCCGTGCTTTTGGTTGGGTGCAGGATCCGAGTAACCTGCGAAGTCTTTGCGATGTCGTAGCAGTGTTTGCCCCTTGCTCTGCAAAACACAGGGAGATGGTAGACAGCGTTATACCAAGATTAGTCGCGGAACAGGACGGACGTGGCGCATTCATCGAGGCATTGCGGCTCAGGCCGTTGAAACTAAAATATGCGCACCTTGTCGGCACATCGTTTACCCCAAGAAGCGCGTCAAGGTGCAATGGCATTATACAGGCGGCTGTCAAGGGGCAAGGGCGGGATTTTATCGTGGACTGGCCCGCTGATAATTTTGTGCGTTGGGCACATTGCTTTGGCTTCATCAAATACGACTACGCAGACGATAGTTTCGAAATAACTGACAGCGGACTGGAACTTGTGCGAGCCCGTGGCGCGGAAGAAGCGTTATCCGAGAAAGAAAAAGAGTTGCTAATAAACGCTGCTTTGGCTTATCCACCTGTGGTGAGGGTATTAAGCTTGTTATCAGAAACGGAAGATACACACCTCACGAAATTTGAAATAGGACGCCAGTTGGGCTTTATCGGCGAGGACGGCTTCACCAGTATGCCTCAGAAAGTATTTGTACGCTCGTTGGCAAACGCGGAGGCAACAGAGCGCAGTACCATGAAAGCAAACTGGGAGGGATCGTCGGATAAGTACGCAAGGATGATTGCGAAGTGGCTTGAAAACCTTGGGCTTGTCATGCGTGTCTCGAAAGAAGTCACGGTTTGGTTAGGCGAAAAGAGCTATACCGATACGATAGCGCATTCGTATATTATCACGGCTCCTGGAATTACAGCGTTACGAAGGTCTGTCGGAAAAAGCAGACATAAACGCATTGCGAAAAACGTATGCTGGGAGATGTTAGCGACTAAAGGTGCAGATAGGGAATACTTGCGCACGCGCCGAGCTCTCATTTTGAAATGTTTATCCGAGAGTTCACGAAGGGTTTCTGACAGTAAAATTATAAATTTTCTTGAATCCAACGGGTTTAAAGAAAATAACAATACCGTTGCTGACGATATAAGGGGATTACAGAATATTGGTATTGCAATATCGGTAAAAGACGGCAAATATTTATTTGACGACGTAATCAATGATTTTGTCATCCCTTTGCCACAGTCGCTTGCAAAATCCGATTTTGTAGAAACGAAAGAGCGGATCAGGGATAAATTATTGCATCTGCCGCATGAGTATCTATCGCTCATTGACCTTGCATACGATAGTAAGCAGAACCGCTTGTTTGAGATGAAAACGTTAGGTTTGCTGACAGAAGAGTGCGGTTATCATGGTTTGCATTTAGGAGGAAGCCGTAAGCCTGATGGGATAATCTACACAGATACAGAGAGATATAATTATGGTGTAATTATAGATACAAAAGCATATTCCAGAGGCTATAACCTGCCCATTTCACAGGCAGACGAAATGGAACGTTATATTGGAGAAAATCAAACGCGGGATGTAAAAATAAACCCGAATAAATGGTGGGAGTACTTTCCCGCTGATGTAGAGGAGTTCTATTTTATGTTTGTTTCTGGGCATTTTATCGGTAATTTTAGGTCTCAAATTGAGCGGATAAGTAGGAATAAAGCGATTAATGGAACTGCTATAGCTGTCGCAAATCTCCTGCTGTGCGTAGAAGCTTATAAAGCGGGAGAACTTACTCATGAGGCAATTAAAACGAAGGTGTTCAATAACGGGGAATTTGAACTATCATAAGACAAAAAGCTAGGCTGTAAATAACAACTCCCCGTTGGCTTGCGACATGACGGGGAGTTGTTTCTTCGCGTTGCTTTACAGCTTATAGATATCTTCCTGCGCGACTATCTTGATTCCGTGTTTTTCGAGGAGCTTTACGGCCTCGTCGATGGATTTGTCCGCGACGCGGAATACCATGTAGGCGCCCTGGTCTTTGCGCGTGGTGAAGGCGTAGGTGTATTCGATGTTGATGTCGCCCTCGCGCATGGCTTCGAGCATTTCGTAGAGCGCGCCCGGCGTGTCGGATACGGAGATCGCTATCACGGGAGTGACGGAGGCGATGCTGCCCGCTTCCTTCAGCACGCGATGGGCTTTTTCGGGGTCGTCGACTATGACGCGCGCTATGCCGAAGTCGGAGGCTTCCGCGAGTGAGAGCGCCCTCATGTCTATGCCGTGGCTGCGGAGAAGTTCTACGAACTCGGCGAGCTTGCCCGGCTTGTTTTCAAGAAAGACGGAAATCTGTTTGACTGTCATCTCTTTGTCCCCCTTCATGATTTTTGTTCCTTTCCCATATTATATTCAAAAAATCCCGGCCGTGTCCCGCGCGTTATATCTTGCGCTTGTCGATGAGGCGGACGGCCTTGCCTTCGCTGCGCGGGATGCTCTTGGGCTCGACGAGGTGGACTCTCGTGTAGATGCCGAGGAAGCCTTTGAGCGCGTTGACGAGTTCTTTTTCGCGCGCGGTGATTTCGCCGAGGTTGTCGCTGAACATGTCGGGGTTCATTTCGACGTTTATGTCGAGCGTGTCGGAGTTGTTGACGCGGTCCACGACGAGCTGGTAGTTCGGCGAGTAGCCGTGCTCGATGAGGACGGTCTCGACCTGCGACGGGAAGACGTTGACGCCTTTGATTATGAGCATGTCGTCGCTGCGGCCCATCGGCTTGGACATGCGGACGTGGGTGCGGCCGCAGGGGCATTTTTCATGCGAGAGGACGCAGATGTCGCGCGTGCGGTAGCGCACCATCGGGAATGCCTGTTTGTTGAGGGAGGTGAAGACGAGTTCGCCCTTCTCTCCGTCGGGGAGGACTTCGCCGGTGACTGGGTCGATTATCTCGGGGATGAACTGATCCTCGCAGATGTGCATGCCGTGCTGGTCGGAGCATTCGTAGCTGACGCCGGGGCCTTCGAGCTCGGTGAGGCCGTAGATGTCGTAGGCTTTGATGCGGAGGTTCTTCTCGATGTCGCGGCGCATTTCCTCGCTCCACGCTTCGGCGCCGAATATTCCGGCTTTGAGCTTGATGGTGTCCTGAAGGCCGCGCTCGACTATCGTCTCTCCGATGTAGGCGGCGTATGACGGCGTGCAGCAGAGTATCGTGGAGCCGAGGTCCTGCATGAACTGTATCTGGCGGTCGGTTGAGCCGGATGACATGGGCAGGGTCAGCGAGCCGAGCTTGTGCGAGCCGCCGTTGAGCCCCGGGCCGCCGGTGAAGAGACCGTAGCCGTAGCAGACCTGGACGACGTCGTCCTGAGTGCCGCCGGCGGCGACTATCGCGCGCGCGCATGTCTCGTCCCAGATGTCGATGTCGTGCTGCGTGTAGAAGGCGATGACGCGGCGTCCCGTCGTCCCGCTGGTGGACTGGATGCGCACGCAGTCGTGCAGCGGCATGCAGAGAAGGCCGTAGGGGTAGGCCTCGCGAAGGTCGTCCTTGCAGATGAACGGCAGTTTCGTGATGTCGGCGAGACTCTTGATGTCCTCGGGCTTCACGCCGTGGTCGTCCATCTTTTTGCGGTAGTAGGCGGAGTTCTCGTAGGCGTGCCTGACGGTGCGGATGAGCCCCTCCGTCTGCCATTTCGTGATCTGTTCGCGCGACGCGCACTCGATCTCGGGCTGATAGTAATTTTCCTTGTGCATCTCTCTCAGTTCCTTCCGTGGATATTTTGTTAAAGCTATAAAAAAAGCAGGCCCCGCACCGAAAATGCGAGCCCTGCTTCTACGACAAATACGCGGATTGCGATTCCGAAACTTTTTTATTCAGAATCAAGCTGTTTTCGCGCAGATCCCGTGAAGAGGACCCGCGCCGGTAAAGGAGAACCGCGTGACATGAATATCGTCAAGCCTCTTATGCATCTCTGTCATGTCCGTGCCTCCCTTTGTCTAGCCGCCTGCAGCGTAATAATCAAACGCAAAAAATTCTAATTACAAAAATTTCCATTGTCAAGAGCGCGCCGCGCGAATACGTATTTTGCGCGGGCGCTCCGTTTAGCCGGGATTAGGAGCGAAAGCTGAGACGGCCTCCTCCGTCGTCTCGAATCTGTACTCGGCTTCAGGCAGAAGACGGCCTATCGCGGCGAAACGCCCGCGCCCGAAAGCGGCCTGCGCCTTCATGTCGCTCGCCGTGTCTCCGAAGAACACGGGCGACGACGCGCCGAGCCTTTCACAGAGTATCTCAAGCCCCAGCGGCGACGGCTTCTCTATGCCGTGGTCGTAGTGGATTATGCGGGCGTCCGGGAAATCCTCCCAGCCGAGGCTCTTCTTCGCGAGTTCCCACTCGAAGGCCGTGCGCCCGGAATATATTCCGACCGGCAGGCCGAGCGAATCCCAGCGGCGGCGAAGCATCGGCTTCTCGAGCCTGTACAGGCCGTTTTCCGGGTCGCCGTAGAGCTTCGCGCACATCGCGCGGCTTTCATCGCGCGGCACGCGGTCTCCGTACTTGCCGCGCACCCATTCCTGTAACGGCGCGCGGAAATCCGCAAGCTCCTCTGCAAGACGCTCGGGCGAAGGCAGAGCGCGCGACAGCCTGCTCTCGCCGCTCGCAGCCGCCATCGAGAGCAGCGTCCAAGCGATGTCGAAGTCGTCGTTGAAATTCCCGTGGCGCTTCATCACCCACTCGTGCCCAGGGCCGTATCCGGCGCAGTCGGACTCGCCGCCGCAGAACTCCTCCCAGCCGTTCGCTATGCCGAGCCGTATCGCCTCGGGGTAGGACTTCGTCACGTCGAGCAGCACCCCGTCGATGTCGAAAATCAGCGCGTCGGCCTTAAAACTGTCTTTCATAATTTATATTCCTCCACAGTCGTTTGCAAAAATGACAAACCCGTGATATTATAAGGCCCGTGATGAAAATCATCAAGCTAGCATTTTAATTGAGTAAAGCGACGGCTGAGGAGGATGGACAAAATGAAGAGACGGTACGACGTTTCGGCTTCAATCAAGGCACCAGCGGGGCGCGCGCTCCACGCCCTCCATCCGCATCATACGCCGCGACATTGCGGGCCGTGCCGCGCGGCCTCCCGTTAAACACGGGCGCGCGCAGCATGGCTTAACCCCTCCACATATAATAAAGACAGCATATTACAGGTTTTTTTGCGCTTAGCCGCCGCGCGCGGCGACGCGCGCGCGTACGTCGGGCTTGCGCGGTTTTCAGCCGTTTGCGGCCGCAGCAGTCGCGTAACAAAATCGTAAAAAATTATGGCGTCGGCGTCCGATTACGGTTTCGCCGCACCTTCGGCTACGCTTCGCGCGATTTCGCGCGGCGCGTGAAATCGCCGCGCCCCGCCGCCGCTTAACCTGATTACGGCGGAGCCGCATACTTTTATAAATTTAAAGAAAGAGTGATATGAATGTACGATAAGAAAATAGTCCCATGCGTGAAGGTAACAAACGGCAAGGCGGTCGAAGGCCCGCTCTACTGCGGCGGACGCGGCCCGTCCGACCCCGTCGGGTGCGCGGCGGCATACGCGCGCGCGGGCGCGGACGAGGTGCTTTTTCTCGACGTTTCGGCGCGCGGCGACGGTGTGACGGACGTCGTGCGCCGCGCCTCCGCCGTGCTGCGCGTGCCTGTGGCGGCCGGATGCGCCGGCAACCCCGCAGAGCTGCGCGAACTTCGCCGCTCTGGAGCAGAAAGAGTCGTCCTCGGCTCCGCCGCCGTAAGGAATCCCGGCCTCATACGCGAAGCGGCCTCGATATTCGGACGCGGAGGCGTCTCAGTCGCGATATGCGCGCGGCGCAAAGGCGACGGCTACTGGGAAGTCTGCACCGACGGCGGCCTCCGCGACGAAAAGATGGACGCCTACGGCTGGGCCCTCGCGGCGGAATGGCTCGGCGCTGGCGAGCTGATGCTCGTGAGCATGGAGCGCGGCGGGCGCGTCAAGCCCTGCGACGCGGATTTCGTAAAGCTGATAGCGCCCGCCGTAGGCGTGCCCGTCGCCTCCGTCTGCGGAGCCTCCGAAAGCCGCGCGCTCTACGGACTGCTCTCCGAAGGCGGAGCGGCCTCGGTAGTCTCGTCCACGCTCTTCCGCCGCAGCGAAACGTCGATACTGTCGCTGAAACGCCTCCTCAGCGCGGCGGGAACAGCAGGCGCGGAAACGCCAGAGCCCCTCTGCGCGGAAGCGTAGCGGAACGGGCGGGAATTTGGGGAAAATCAAGAGCCGCAGCCGGGACAGCCGGAGGCGGCTCTTCGCATGTTTTGGCACGCGCGAAACGCGCCGCCTTTGTAATATAATTGTCGCGTGACGATTTTTCTCGGGGAGGCGGAAATTTTATGAAAAGGCGCGCGCTTTGGATATTCGCCATCGCGGCGGCGTTCGTCTGTCTCGCCGCGCTTTTTGCCGCGCGTCCGTTCGGCGGCGGAGAGCCGGCGGTTTCCGAAAATTTCCGCCTCGGTACATACGTGCGGCTTTCGCTTTACGATTTCCGCGGCGCGGACGATGAGCTGAAGGCCGCCGACGATTATATCCGTTCTCTTGAGAATCTCTTTTCCGTCAATATTCCTGCGTCCGACGTCGCGCGGCTGAACGCGTCGCGCGGCGCGTGGACTGAGATAAGCGCGGAGACTGCGGCTCTGATCGAGAAGTCGCTCGCGCTCGCGCGCTTCACGGACGGCGCTTTCGACCCTGCGATGGGCTGGCTGACTTCGCTCTGGAAGATAGGGACGCAGGAGGCGCGCGTGCCGTCGGACGCGGAAATCGCTGAAGCGCTGAAACACATAGATTTCACGAAAATAGAGCTGCGGCGCGAAGGCGGCGAATTTTTCGCGCGTCTGCCGCTCGGCATGGCGCTCGACCTCGGCGCTGTAGCGAAGGGGCACATCGCCGACCTTCTGAAGGCGCGGCTCGCCTCTGACGGCGTGCGGCGCGCGATGCTCGACCTCGGCGGCAATCTCGATTTCATCGGCGATTCGCCTCGCGGCGGGCCGTGGCGCGCCGGACTTCAGCGGCCGGACAGGCCGCGCGGCGAGTATTTCGGCATAGTAGAGGCCTCGGACGTTTCTGTCGTGACCTCAGGCCCTTACGAACGCTATTTTGAAAAGGACGGCGTGCGCTATCACCACATACTCGACCCCGCGACGGGGCGGCCGGCGCGTTCGGGCCTATCGTCCGTCACTGTGATAGACGCCGACTCGGCGCGGGCCGACGCGCTCTGCACGGCGCTCTTTGTGATGGGCGCGGAGCGGGCGCCGGAATTTCTCGCAAGGCGCGGCGATATAAAGGCCGTGCTGCTGACGGAAGACGGGCGCGCGCTCGTCACGCCTTCGGCGAAAAATATATTCCGCCTGACGGACGAGGCTCTTTCGCTCTCGTTCATCGGTGAACGCCGGTGAAGCGGCTCGACCGCATCGCGGCGCTTTTGACCGCTGCGGCGGCGCTCCTCTGTATGATCTACTTCTTCGCCGTCAGGGACGGAGACGAAGCGCGAACCGTCGAGATAGCCGTAGACGGCGAAGTGGTCGAGCGTCTGCCGCTCGGCGGCCCGGTGCGCGAGTTCACGGTGGACGCGGGCGGCGGGCGCAACGTCGTCCGAGTAGGGGGCGGGCGCGCCGCCGTCGTCTCGGCCGACTGCCCAGACCGCGTATGCGTGAAAAGCGGCGAAATTTCGCGCCCGGGCGAGGGCGCGGTCTGCCTGCCGCACAGGCTCGTCGTGCGCATAACGGGAGGCGGCGGCGAGGTGGACGCGGTGAGCCGCTGATGAAGACGCGCCGCCTCGTGCTCACGGCTCTGCTGACCGCCTGCGCGCTCGCCGTAAACGTCGCGGAGGGCGCTCTTCCGTCGCCCGCGCCTGGAATCAAGATCGGCGCGGCGAACGTCTTTTCGCTCGCGGCGCTTGTGCTGATGGGCGCGCGCGAGGCATACGCCGTGACGCTGATGCGCGTCGCGCTCGCGTGGCTCGCGGCCGGCAACGTCTTCGCGCTCTTTTGCGGCCTCGCTGGGGGGCTTGCCGCGACCTCGGTGATGGCGCTCGTTTATAAAAAATGGGGCGGCGCGCTCTCTCTGCCGTGGATAAGCGTCGCGGGCGCGTGGGCCTTCAACATCGGTCAGGTCGCCGCCGTCGCCTTTATGGCCGGCGACAGGCGCGTCGCGCTCTACGTCCTGCCGCTTTTTATCGCGGGAAGCGCGGCGGGCTGGGCCGTCGGCTGGCTAGCGGATAAAATATGCGCAAGGCTCGAAAAAACCACCTCCGTGAAAGGACGGATACAGAAATGAAAATCTCGATAGACGGCAAAATTTTAGAAAATTTCCCGGACGCCAAAATAGGCTGGCTGCGCGCGGACATATCGGGCGCGGCGGGCGCGGAGCATACGCGCGCGATGAAAGCCTCACTCGAAGCGCGGCTTAACGACATGGGCATCTCGGCGGACACAATGATGTCGCACCCCGACGTGCGCCGCTGGCGCGAAGTCTACTCCGCTATGGGCGTCAAGCCGAGCAAATACCGCTCGTCGCTCGAGGCGCTGCTGCGCCGCCTCTTCAAAGGCGATCTCTGGGAGGTCTCGCCCGTAGTGGACTGTTACGACTGCGTCTCGGCGCTGAACCTCCTGCCTATGGGCGCGCACGATATGGAAAAGCTGCGCGGCGGCCTCACGCTGCGCTACGCGGATAACGGCGAAAAATTCTACCCGCTCGGCGCCGGCGACTCCGTCGTGGAATGCGCTGAACGTCAGATAGTCTACGCCGACGATGAGAAAATATGCTGCTGGCTCTGGAACTACCGCGACACGCGCGACGCCTGCGTAGACGACGGGACGCGCGAGGCTCTCTTCATCGTGGACTGCGCCTTCGAGACCGAGTGGCGCAGCGTCGAAGAAGGGCTCGCGGCGCTCGCGTCAGAGCTTTCGGCGATAGGCTGCCGCGTAGCGAAAAGCGGAGTCGTCGGCGCCGCTGAGCGCGAAGCGGAGACGGAATAGATGGCGAACACGGGCTGCTGCGGAATGGACTGCGACGGCTGCGAGGCGCGCCGCGCGACCGCCCGCCGCGACAACGAAACGCTGGCGAAAATCGCGGCTGGGCTCGAAAGCGCCGGACAGGGCTCTTTCATTCTTCCCTCGCGGCTGCGCTGCACCGGCTGCCTCGCGCCCGGCGTCAAAAGCGTAAACTGCGCCGAATGCGCGATACGCGAGTGCGCGCTCGAAAACCAGATACCGCACTGCGGCTTCTGCCCCGAGTTCCCCTGCGAGCTCGGCTCCGCGGTATGGGAGGCCGTGCCGGAATACAAACACAATCTCGAGGTTTTAAGAAGCAGGTAAATCATTCGACCGCGCCTGACAAACGGCGGCTTCGCCCCCAGCGGACGGAGCCGCCGTTTTTTACGCCGCGCGGCGGAAATTGCACGGAACCGGCAAAACGGCATTGCCGAAAGACGGAGGATGCTAAAAAAACGGCATAAAAATTCCCCGTGAAATATATAATTGTGCCGCTTTATGTTTGTGATGAGAGCTATAAGGAGGTAAAGAAATGGGAATAAGTTTCGGAAATAAGGGGCCGGGGCGGAGGACGCTTCTCGCGGCTCTTTTCATTGCGGCCGCGGCGCTCGCCTTCTACTCGTCCGGCAGATTGGAAAGGGCGTCGGCGGACGGTTCCGCCGTCCCCGACGCTCTCGCCGGAGACCCGATGGGCGGCGCGTGGAAGAGCCGCGTCGTGCCGAAGCAGCGGCTCATGGTGAGCTACCGCAGGGCCGCGAACGACCAGTACGCGATATCGACCTTCGTCGGCACGGGTGAGAAAACATCGGACGGCGTCGCGTATGAGCACGACCTCAGCTCGGGCTTCCACGCGGCCTACGGGCGCAGCCCGTCCGACAAGGTCTACGTATTCGACGAGGATTCGGCGGAGGGCGTGATCCCGTCAACCGTGACGATAGACCCCGACTTCTACGCGCAGAAGGAGTTCGAGGTTCCTAAGTACATCCACGTCAACAGCCAGCTTCTGCGCACCGGCTCGGGCGACCACGACGGAGACGCAGAGCTTTATCTTCAGGTCATCGAGGGCGGCGGCGGCGAGGACGACAAGGACGAAATCAAACTCGTAGGCATAACGAAGATAGACCTGCGCAACATGTCCATATACGAGAGCGCGCGCTACGACGTGAGCTGGTATGCCGACCTGTCATGGACGCACAAGCCAGAGCAGGACCGCAACACGGCGCACGACATAGCCGCCTACGACTGGGACGGCGACGGCTACAGCGACTACCTCGTGACCTTTCTCGGCATAAAGTCGAAGGGCGACCCGGGCAGCCCGCGTGCGATGCTGATGCTCGTAGACGGAAAAGACCTGTACGACAAGGTGACCGGCAAGACGGACGCGAACCCGATAGCCTATCCCATCAACGGCACGGAGGGCAGCGAGTTCAGCACGCGCAAAAACGTTTTTGCAGGCGGCTCCGACGTCAAGGTGCCGAACAGCTACCGCATGGCGATAGGCGACTTCGACGGCGACGGCAGGGCCGAGGCCGCGATATGCTACACGAAGATACACGGCGCGGGGGCGAACGAGAAGCGCGCCAACTCGCTCGAGATATATGAGATAGACTACAACCCGAGCGGTGTGAACGACCTCGGCGGCTCCACTGACATGACGAAGGGCAAGTTTTACGGCCGCCGCGTCTACACCGACGACAACGCCGGCGAGTCCTTCATGCAGAACGACAGCGTCGGCATAGCGGCGGGCGACATAAACGGCGACGGCCGCGACGAGCTCGTGCAGATATACGCGCGCGCGAGAGCGTACTACACGCATTCCACGCTGCGCATGACCATATACACCTGCGACGCTAGCGGGAGCTACCGCCGCCTTGCGAGCTGCGACCAGCTCGAGCTTCCGAACACGACCTATAAGATGACGCAGATGGAGCGCACGGTATCGCCGATACACATGGCGATGGCGGACTTCGACGGCGACGGCTTCGACGAGCTCGCGTGGATACAGTCGGACGACGGCGACAAGCTCGTGCTGAACCTCAACATCAACGACTGGGACGTTTCCCCCGAGCTGACCTACTCGGGTTACGGCAATCATTACGAGACCAGCCTGCAAAACCTATGCGGCTGGCCCAAGATGCAGGGGAGCGACGGCAGCCCCGGCATAAAGACGGCGCTCTGCGCGGGAGTCTTCGACTACCCCAGCTCCGACGGCGCGGGCGTGAAATACGGCGTCGGCGTCGCGCAGATGAGCGATTCAGGCACGAGCGGCGCGACCGACCTTTACTACGGCGTCGTGTCGTGGAGCAAGGACGGAGGCTTCACAGTCAACGCGCAGGGCTCGCTCCGCGGCGAGCAGAGCACGGGAAGCTGCTCGCCCGCGGTGGCGGCCGTAGACATCATGCGCGAGAGCATGATACTGGGCGAGCCCGCGGTCGTGACTGTGGAGGACAACGTCGAGCTGCACTTCCTCGCTCAGGCCCCGCCGAAGCACTGGGACAGGGTGCTGGCCGAGGGCAGCGGACTCAAGGCCGACGGACGCGACGGCTACGTTACTGTGGACGCCTTCTCGCGCATCAGCAACTCCGCTCTCGTCTCGGCGGACGGATATTTCACGAGCGTCAGCAAAGAGACGGGACAGGACTACACATACGCCGAGACGAAGGTCTCCGACGGCACGTGGGGGCTCGACTTCGGCTACGAGCTGAAACAGCGCCGCGACCTCTTTGACGCTGCGAACCAACTGACGCACAGGGGAAACAACAACAGCAGCGACGACGACCCTCTGCTCGACGTGGGCGTGAGCCACACCGGAGAGGTCGTAAACAACAACACCAGCAGCTACACGCACAGCGTCTCGTTCGCCTTCAGCGCCGAGGCCGACCGCGACGACCAGCTCTACTACACGATGATGGACTACAACATCTGCCGCTATCCCGTAATCTATCCAGAGCGGCTGCGCACTATGCCCGCGCTCGACAACGAGACAGGAAAAGAGATATACGACGACGACGGCAATCAGGTGTACATGACGCGCTACGTGCAGTACGTCGTTCCGACGGAGAAGAAGACCGTGTTTTCGAGCACCGGAGGGCGCGGCCTCAGCTGGTACCAGCCGATGCACGACGGCTTCAACCTCTTCACCTACCCGCGCGAGCTTCGTGAGATAACGGGCTATCCGCAGGGCGAGCAGAATAAGGACGAGGACGACCCGCTGAAGTACATCAACGGCAGAGTCTACGTCTGGGGCGAGGACCAGGTGATAGGCAACCTCGACGCGACGGCCTACGAAATGTCAGTCGAAGGTTCGGATACCACCGAGAAGGAAGACGTGCAGACCTATACGCTCGGCGGGCACGCCTACTATCATCCGATGTTCGGCATCAACTCGCGCCACATGTTCAAAGTCGACCTCAACGGCGACTATTCGTGGGAGACCGCCAGCACTACGACGCTGGACACGCACAAAGGTCTCGGCGCGATGGTCAACTGGTCGGGCATAAAGGCCGACTACGACGGGCAGTTCACAGCCGCGGACATGCAGTTCACCGCCGACATAGCCTACTTCACGCAGGACGACGGCGCCTTCGTCGTCGGCTACGCGATACCGAGGATAGGCAGCGGAGAGAGCGCCTCCGGCAAGCTCTGGGGGCCGCGCAGCCCGTACAATATCCATCCCGACCCGGGACTCATCCTCCCGCTGCGCTGGGGCAACCAGCTTCAAGTGACGGACGGCGGCACGACGCTGACTGAAAACGAAAACGAGTATCTGCGCTATACGCTGCGCGGGCTGAATTTCACGAAGAGCGGCGGCAAGAGCGCCTCCACGGGCGAAGACGGGCGCTACCAGCTCCCGATACGCCTGCTCGAACGCGGCGCGGACTACGAGGTCAGCCTGCGCGTCGTAAACTACAGCTTCGTGCGGACGAAAGAGCCCGTCACAGTAGGATTCTACTGGCAGGGGATAGACGAGACCTCCGCGCTTCCGCTGAACGACGTTGACGAAATTAAGAAGCTGCCGATGCTCATAACGAGCGATGGCGAAGACGCGAAGATAGAACTCGAAGGCATAGACGGACGCCACGGAAGAAACGGCACGGACAACTGGCAGGATGTGTCGTTCTACTGGAACGTGCCGGAGGATGAAGAAGACCGCCTCGGCTACGTCCACGCGGTAGTGACCAGCGGCGAAACGCAGCTCAACACGGACAACGACCACGGATATGCGCTCATCGGCACCTACGACCCGTCGATATTCGATCTGATAAACGACTATCAGACCGCCTCCGTGGCGGCCTCGCGCGGCGCTTCTGCCGCCGCCGTCGCGGACTCCGAAAAGCCTAATCTCAGCGTGAGCAACGTGCGCGCCTTCGCGCTGAACGACGACGGCACCGCCGGCGACGAGCTTAAGGGAAGCGACATAAACCGCTATACGAAGATGCGTATATCCGCGACGGTCTCCTACAAGGCCGGAGAGATCGCGGTCGGAGATAAAACGGTGACGCTCGACAACGCGCTCCTCGTCCGCATGGCGCTGCTGGCATCGCGCCCCGGCAGCAACCGCGCTGTGCTCGGCGCGCAGGAGCTTCCGCTCATGCCGGACGGCGACAGCTATGACTTCTCGTTCGACTACGACCCGTCGAAGACCGACCCGAACCTCGCGCTTACGATAGGCGCGTCCTCGCCGGTACTCTCGCGCTCCATGCAGGCCGACGCCGGCGACAACGCCGTCACCCTCTGGGAAGCCGCCGAAACGGGCGGCGGAGGCGGCGGATGCTCGCTCGGGTGGGGCGCTCTGGCCCTGCTGGCGCTCGCGCCGCTCGCTCTGTGGCGCGGCAGAAGATAGTCAAAAACTCAGGGGAGCCGCGCGCTCCCCTGTTTTTTATGGCGAATTAACTAAAACAGCAAACATTTATGTCATTCCGGCAATCTTCCGGCCGGAATCTCCATCCCCAGCACCAAGGCTGAACGAATCGGTATAGAGGCGACGGAGGCTATTGGGCAGGGCCCGCCCCGTTTCACCGGGCGCAGGAGATTTGCGGGGCGGCATGGTTTTTTAATGTAAAGTTAAAATGCTATATATGTCGGCTGACAAATAGAAACAGACGGTTTTACCGTCATTCCGCGCCTGACGCAGGGCCGGCGGCTTTTGATTCCTATGCGCCGCGGATGGATGCTGGGTCAAGCCCGGCGTGGCGAAAGGCCGGATTTTCGCAGTAAAGCCAATCAATTATATTATAAAATTATTCGCCTGCGTTTTCACCGGCGGACGCGCGGCGCATGACGCTGGACAGGCTTCGGCCGCCGCGCTCGGCCTTTATTTGCCTATGAAGCGCTTTACGTATCGTTCGAGGACGTAGCAGACCTGCGAATTAAGGAAGGATATGGCGGATGGCGCGCCGTCGTTTTTCAGCACGTAGACCGCCGAACCCTCCTTCGCTATCACGTCTATCTTGGAGAAGGGGAGCGACGGGCGCCGCACTGCGCGATAGTTCGCCCGCTCCGAGGCGAGGCGGTCGAGCGCCGCCATATGAGCGTCGTATTCGTCCTTTGTATACGAGGCGGCGAACCCGGCCTCCCACGGCAGCGCTATGCCGGCGGCCCCTGAAGCGATCTCGGCGGGGGAGAGTGCCGGGAACACTTCGGTAACGCCGACGTGCGCCAGCGATTCCAGGAAGCCGCGCCGCCTCTTTTCGTAATGGCGCGTCAGCAGCGCGAACGCCTCGCGCGAAGGCGCGATCCTTGTGAATATGCGCGCGGCGAGATTTTCGGGCATAGACTCCATCGTCGGGCGGCGCGTGAGCTTTATCACGTCGCCGTCCGCGCCGCGGCACGCCTCTATCTCGCGGAAGACCTTGTCCGCGTCGTCCCTTCCGTAGACCGCGACGAGCGGCTTCGAATAGGCGAGCAGCCCCTCGACCTGCTCGCGGACGAACGCGGCCTCTTCGGGGCTCCTCGAGAAGAATGCGCGCGGCCTGACGCTGCTCCCGCGCAGAGTTGAGAAGCGAAGCGAGCAGTTTTCGGCCGCGCTCATGTATTCGCTGAAAAGCGAACGGTTGGGCCTCGTCAGGTAGCTCGCCGCGACGCCGCCCGTGAGGAACAGCGGAAGCCAGCTTTCGATGATGTCGAATATTTCTTCGGCGTCGAAGCCTATGTTATGGACGCTTACGACCCTGTTGCCGCGCTCGAGCATCCTGTGTATCAGCTCGGCGCACGCTCCGGCGAAGCGCGGCTCGCGCGAGAACCAGCTCAGGTAGGAGGTATAGACGTATATGTCGCGCGGCTCTCCGCCCTCTCCGGCGGCGTCGGCGAATTCCTCGACCGCCGCGAGCACGCCGCCCGCCCCGGTATAGACGCGCCCCCCGGTCTCGAGAGCGCCGAGGCGCGCGGCGTCCTTGAGCGCGGTCATGGCGCTGTCGGCGCTTTCCATGTTCTCAAGCAGGCCGTGAGCCAGGTTTCTTCGCTCCTCGCAGTCCTCGCACATCCAGTCGAAAAGCCGCGCGGCGGCGGCCTCCTCGTCGATGTCTCCCGCGCCGCCGGCGTCGAGCTCTCCGGCCAGCGCCCCGGGGACGCCGCGCGATTTGCATAGAAATGCGAAATAAAGGCATAGGCTGCGCAGTATCGGGTCGTCGCGCCTCAGGCTCCGCCTGCCTCTGCGGTAGCGCGATATGGACGAGCCGTCTACGTTCGCGTAGCGCGCGAGCTCGGCGTTCGACGTGCCGAATGCGTCCATGAGAAGCTCGAGCTTCGTCGATACGCCTACGCGCTCCGGCGGCGCGGTCCTGGCGGAGCCTTTTCTCTCGCGCAGCCCGGAGTCCGCCTCGTTCAGCCATCTTTCGACGGCGTCCTGCGTCTTTTCCCCGCCGCGCGCCGAAGCTGCGCCGCGCAGCGCGTTCAGCTCTTTCTCGCCCGGGGCGAGCGCCGCCGCGGCGCGCGCGATGCGCGCGACAGTGCCGCTCGAGCGGAAAGGCGCGTTCTTGGCGGAAAGATAGCGGCAAATGCAGGATGGGGCCAGCCCCGCCTCTTTTGCCAGAGCCGTTCCCGAGGCGGAAACGACCTCTTTGATATAAGCGAGTTTTTCATGAAAAAGCATATACCGGCCTCCTCCGTGCAAAGACAATTATCTTGTGAAGCCGCCGAAAACACAATGAGATTTTGCACGGAACCGAAAAACGGCACTGCCGTAGGCGTCCGCGCGGCAACGCGCGCGCCTTTGCGGCCCCGGCGGTTCTTCGCGCGGCCCACGGCCCGCCCTCGTGGACTTCGCCGCGTCGGTATCTCTTTATCCCAATGGCGGCGTCTTCGGCGTGGGCTCGCAGAGCATACGTATAGTGAATTAACTAAAACAGCAAACATTTATGTCATTCCGGCAATCTTCTGGCCGGAATCTCCATCCCCAGCACCGAGGCTGAATGAAGCGGTATAGAGGCGACGGAGGCTATTAGACATGGGGCGGAGGCCCCCCCCCACAGTTTCACTCACCGTGTGCAGGCGATTTGCGGGGCGACATACATTTTTTAAAAAGTTAATCAAGTATATCATATGACGCCGGACCTTCTTAAAAAAGAAAAATACATAACGGTTATAGGCAAAAAAACGCCGCCCCGAACGCGGCCCGGGAGTCGGGCCTGATTCGGGGCGGCGGAAGACTGCGCCGTATCAAGCTTTCGCGCTCTATGCCTTAGCCTCGGCGCGTTTAGCGAACATCTCGGCGACAAGGGCCGCGGTAGTGCCGAGGAACAGCCCGAGCAGCCCCGCTAGGCAGAGTATCTTGAGGCCGCCGCGCGCTACGGGCTCGCGGGTCAGAATAGGCTTTTCCACGATCTTTATCGGGTCGGTCGCCTCGACCGTCGCAATACGCGAACGCTGATACTGCTTCGAGAGCGCGGCGTACGACTCCTGGAGCGTCGCCTTCTCGCGCTGCAGGCGGTCGACCTCCGTCTCGGCGGCGAGTATGCGCGAATTCAGCGCCGCGTAATCGCGCTGCGCCTTCTCTATGCGCGCGCTGAGATCCTTCAGCGATGCGCGCAGCGACGCTATTTTTATCTCGGCGTTTGAGCGCCGCTCCTTGAGCTCCTTGTGCAGGCTGTTCTGTATCTCGTCGCTGACGTTGAAAGCTCCGGGCTCCTTCGACGTCCCGGCGGGCTGCGCGGCGAGGTTCCACAGCGCCTCGCGGCTCATGCCGCGCGACAAGGTCTCCGTCTCCGGCTCCTTTGCGAGCAGCCTCGCGGCGGCCTTCTCCTCCGCCTCCAGCGGCGGCAGAGCCGCGGCCTTCTCGTCGTACTGCGCCAGGAGGCCGGAATATGTCTTCTCAAGCGCGGCGAGCCTCACCTTCATGAGCGGTATCGCATTCTCCTTCTGATAGACCAGCAGACGGTTCTCCGTCGCTTCAAGGTCGCGCTTCACCGTTTCGACGGACTTGCCGAGGAACTCGAACGACGAGCCTGTCCTGTCCACGAAAAGCTGCGCGTTCCTCTGAATAAAGAGCGAACTCCAATTGTTCAGCACCGCCATAGCCCTCTCGGGCTCCTTCGCGCGGAATGAGACTGTCATCGCCATCTGGTCTGGAACGCCCTGCGCCTTCTCCGAAGACTCCGCGAGCTTCACCTTCAGCCCGCGCCTCATCGCCTCGACCGACGGAACGTCGTCGCTCGCAGCGCCGGCGTAGGCCGCGGCTATCACGTCGTTCAGCAGGTCGTCCGCCGTCGCCAGCGTGAAATATGTGTCCGGCGTCAGGACGACGCTCCTGCTTCCCTCATTCTCGATCTCGGGGGGCAGCGGAGGAAGGAAAAGAAGCGTCGTGCGGCTCTCGTAAACCCGCGGAGAAAGCGCGAGATAGCCCGCAGCGCACACAAGGCAGGCCGCCGTCACGGCGGCTATAAGCTTCCTGCGCTTCCATAAAGAAGACAGTATATCGACGAGGTCTATCTCGGAATAGTCGTCGTTCCACGCATACATGCCGTCGCGCGGAACATTATCGTTGCCCATAGCGTCCAGCTCCCTGACATTTATTCAAAACAAACTGCTTAATGGTAAACAGCGGGGTTGATTTTAACAATCAATCATGCGCGTCATAATGACGTTTTAACACGCTTTCATATTTCATATTTAGCGCTATTTTTTTAGCAAGAGGTGTTTTGCCATGTCTGTAGGGAAGAGGATAAAAGCGCTCAGAGCAAGAAACGGCATCAGCAACCAGGAAGAGCTCGCGTATCTCGTCGGCGCGGCGCGCCAGACCGTATCGTCGTGGGAACGCGACGTTTTCCTGCCCGACGGCGCCAACCTGCTGAAACTATCGCAAGTGCTGAACACGTCCGTAGCCTATATAATGGGCGAAACGGTAGACTCCGGCGCTCCGCAGCGCGACGCACGCCGCTCCGACGACGGCACCGCATACTCGATACGCGCCCACTCTGCCGGCACGGTAATCATATCAATAGAAAAAAGCGAAAAAGGCAAGACAGTGCGTTACGACCTCCCGCCCGAATATGCGGCTTCGTTCCTTCCGATGGTGGAGCAGCTCTGGAAAAAAATCGAGTACAAAATGGAAGAGATCCGTTAATCCTGAAAAACGCCCGCGCCGCCCTGGGGTTCGTCAAGCCGCTGATCATCCGATTGAAAATAAAAAAATTACCCTCCGCCGAGGAGAAGCGTGAGGAGGCTCATCGTTTTCCCACGCAGCTGGGCGAAGGACGCGCGCTTTCGTACGTCATACGTAATGGAGGCTTGTCGCTGTTTAACCAACAGAAAAACTGATTTCATCGCCGGCCGGCTCATGACGCCGTGCGCCGTCCGCGAAAACGGGCATAAAAAACTCCGCGGCGCCCGGCGTGACGCCTGGCGCGTTTACAGGCGGACGCGGAATCCATCGTCTCTGATGTCCAATACGTTACGGCATGTGGAGACGCCGGACGCCGCGCCGGGCATAGCTCTCCCGTCTCGCCGGGCGCGGGCTGTGCGCAAAGGTTATTTTTATGTCCGCATACGCGGACGGAACACAGCGTCTGAGCACGGGACGGCGAGAGATACGCTTTTCTTGCAAAACTCAATGACTATATTCGCATCCTAAATGAGCCGCCGCGACGCCGGCGCGTGACGCGTGAAATAACACGCCACGTCACGCGCCGGCCGAAACGCCGCTCTCTGCCGTCTCGCGGTGTTTTTTCAAAAGCTGCTCGAACTCCCAGTCTGACTTCATCTTGTCGATGATCGTGGCGACGACGCCGTAAGTCTCGCCGCCCTCGCGGTAATCGGCTGGACATACGAAATTCACCCGCTCCTCGAGAATCAGACGTTCCGCCGCGCGTCGTTTCGCCTCGCTGCCGGGCTCGTAGACCGCTATCGAATGGCCGCCGTTCTGCCTCACCATCTTCATGCAAGGGATGTCCGTCTGCCCGTCGCCGAAATAGATCATGCGGCGGAAAGGCACGGGGCGCTCGTCCTCGCGCATATAGCGGTTGACCTCGCTGTTGTCGCTCACGCTCGTAATGCCCTTGTTTATCTTGAAAAGAAACTGCGTCTTCGTCGTAAAATCCACAGCGACCGCAGGCCAGACGGCGACGCCGTCGGTATTGTAAAGAAACGAACATGCGTAGATATTCTCGAACTCGCGCGCGATGCCCGTCCCCTCTATCATTTCCTTCAGCCCCGAAGAGTTTATATAATGGCGCACCGTCACGCCCTTCGCGCGCCCGTAATCGCCTACCAGCGAAAACCACTCCGCAACGCCCGGATAAAGCTCCACCTCGCGCCCGAAACGCTGAAAAGACTCGCGCTTAAGCGAAATATCCTTATGCCGCGCCTCGTCGAGCATCAGCTTCATATAGCACAAAATGCCGTTGGCGTCGTTGCGCTCGGTCAGCTCGTTCGACTTCCTCCAAAATTCCTCCGGGGTCATCCCGAGCGCCTTGATAAAGCTGAACTCCTGCATATTCCCCGGCGAAAGCGTCCCGTCGAAATCGTAGATAAGCGCGATGACGGGCCGCGCGGTATCTGGCATTTGAAGCACCTCCGTTGATTTTCAGTATTTGCGGCGGCTTTCTGATAAATCCCACGCAGCGGGCGGAACCTAAAATTCCTCGGGATAATCCTCCGGCCCGAACCCCGCCTGAAACGCCATATTCTCCAGCGTTTCGCGCTCCATTGCGAAGCGTTCGGCGGACTGCATGAAATTTACCTGCGAGGGCTGGGCTTCTATGTCTATGTGCTCGCCGGTCGCGGCGTCCACCACTTCGAACGTCCCGTCCCAGAGCGCGGCGCGGCGGCGCTGCTTCAAGTCGTCGATGAGCGCGAGCGCCGCGTCGCGAACGGACCCCCAGTCCTCGACTTCGACCTCCCAGCTTTCAAATACGCCATCTTCCTCGCGCAGTTCTTCGTCGCTTTTGATCTTGCCGTTCTCGTCGGTTATGTTCGCTCGTCCTATTACTTTGATACGTTTCATGATTTTCTGATTCTCCCATAGAATTTGCCGCTGCGATAAATTGGTAGATACAAAATTATATTCCACCGCCGCCGCGTGTATGTCAAGCGGCGCGGCGCGTACATGTGCTTCGCTCTGCTATAATGATTTCGTTGGCGAATTTCAGAGAAGACCGTTGGGAGACTGCGGCGCTTGAACGGATTAGGCAAGAGGGGCAACGTACGGCTATAGCATTTTGCCGCCGTTTTAAGCACGGTACGGGGTGCAGAGGGAAATTAGAAAAATGTCAATTTCACATGATTACGACGTAACGGCGTTAGGGGAGCTGCTTGTAGATTTTACGGAGAGCGGAGTCAGCGAGCGCGGTAATTTGTTGTTCGAGGCTAATCCTGGAGGAGCGCCTTGTAATTTTTTGGCGATGCTCGCGAAGCTGGGACGCAGGACCGCTTTTATCGGAAAAGTCGGAGACGACGTTTTCGGAAGGATGCTTTGCGAACGTGTCGCAGGATCTGGGATAGACGTTTCCGGCGTCAAATATGATGCTGAGGTTCCGACTACTTTGGCGATAGTGCATAATACGGCGGACGGGGACAGAGAATTTGCGTTCTATCGAAATCCTGGGGCGGATCTGACGCTTCGCGCGGAAGAGGTCGATATGGCGAAGATAGCGTCGTCCGGCGTTTTTCATTTCGGCACTCTGTCTACGACGTCCGCTCCGGCGAGGGCGGCCACTTATGCCGCCGTGGAGTATGCGAAACGCTGCGGCTGTGTAATTTCTTTCGATCCGAATCTGCGCTTGAATTTATGGCCGGACGCCGAAAGCGCAAGGGAACAAATTGCCTGCGGACTGTCTCGGTGCGACGTTTTAAAAATATCTGACGACGAAGTAGAATTTATGACGGGCGAGAAGAATATTTACCGCGGCGTCGAAATCCTTTTGTCCAAATGGAATATCCCTCTCGTGCTGGCCACTATGGGGGCGGGGGGAAGCTGCGCCTTTTACCGCGGAACGTCCGTATTCGCTCCGCCGTTCCGTATGGACAGCACCGTCGATGCGACCGGAGCGGGAGATACTTTCGGCGGCTGCGCAGTCCATTTCGTCCTGAAATACGGTTTGGACGCTCTCGACGAGGCCAGGCTGACGGAGATGCTTACTTTCGCTAACGCCGCTGCCGCTTTGATTACGACGCGCCAGGGAGCGCTCTGCGCGATGCCGGAACCTAAAGAGGTGTTGTCTCTCATAAACTCGCGATAATATCGTCTGAATTATATGATTCTCTACAATACGAAAAGCGGCCCGGACTTTCCGAGCCGCTTGTTTTTTTGTGCCGTCCGTCGATGCGGACTTATTTTAATTTTTTGTATTCCGCGCACTTTTCCACGAACCTTGCCGCGGCTTTCGGAAATCCCGCGAAGTGGAGGTGGAGGTAGGAGCCGAGGACGCTGCCTTTTGCGTAGCCGGCGGGGTAGGTTTCGCCGGTGCGGGTTTTGGTGAAGAGGAAGGCGTGCGGGATTTCTTCGAGCGGCTCGGCGCTTGAGAAGTGGAATTCGTGTCCGTGCAGCTCTTCGCCCGCCGCGGCGATTACGGTGTCGCGCAGGGCTTTCGCCGTGACGTAGCCGACGGTGCGCAGGCGGTCGTTCATTTTGCAGCTCATTGGGATCACGCCGCACATTTCGTGCGCCGCGCCTTCGAAGTCTTTTATCTCGCGCGTGAGGTACATGAAGCCGCCGCATTCGGCGTATATCGGAACGCCGTCCGACGCGGCGCGCGCTATGGATTCTTTCATGGTTTTGTTGGCGGTGAGCCGCGCGGCGAATATTTCGGGGAATCCGCCGCCGAAGATGAGGCCGCCGCATTCGGGCGCGCGTTCGTCGTGCAGCGGGCTGAAGGTGACGATTTCCGCGCCCGCGGCTTCGAGCGCGGCTATGCTCTCTGGGTAGTAGAAGGAGAAGGCTTCGTCGCGCGCGACGGCTATTCTGACGCGCGGACGCGTGCGGCGGGGCTCTTCCGCCTCTTCGAGCGCGGGGGCTGAGCGCGCGAGTTCGAGCAGTTTGTCGAAGTTTATCGCGGGCTCTATCATTCTGCGCACGTTTTCTATATGTTCGCGGTTGTCGTTTTCTTCTACTGGGAGCAAGCCGAGATGGCGTTCGCGCACTTCGGCGGCTTTGTCGCGCGGCACGGCGCCGGCGACGGGGAGGCCGAGGCGTTCTATCGCCTCCGTCACCATCGCGCGGTGGCTGTCGGAGCCGTAACGGTTGACGATTACGCCGCAGAGGTTCACCTCGGGGTCGTAGTCGCGGAAGCCTTTGGCTATCGCGGCGGCGCTTTCGCCCATCGAGCGCACGTCTATGACGAGCAGGACGGGCGCGCGCAGCGCCTTCGCTATCGCCGCGGTGCTGCTGATTCCGCCGCGTCCGCCGTCGTAGAGGCCCATGACGCCTTCGATGATTGAAACGTCCGCGCCGCGCGAGGACGAGACGAATATTTTTTTCATCGTCTCTTCGTCGGTGAGCCACGTGTCTAGGTTGTCGGCGCGGCCTCCGGCGGCGAGCGCAAGGTAGCCGGGGTCTATGTAGTCCGGGCCGACCTTGTACGGGTGGACGCGCAGTCCGCGCGCGGCGAGCGCGGCGACTATCCCGCTCGTCACCGTCGTTTTGCCGCTGCCGCTGTGGACGGCGGCGATGAGTATGCGCGGGCGCTCCGCCGTCTTCATTTTATTTCACTCCCGAGATTTTCACGATGTAGTCGATGTCGAGGTTTTTCCGCGCGTGCGCGGCGAGCGCGTCGTAGGCGGCCTCTTTCGCGGCGCTCGTGGAGACGGGCGCGCGTTCGGGCAGGCCGCGGCGGCGGCGCAGAGCGTTGAGCCACGCGGCGCGGAAGAGGTCGTTGTGGAAGGCGTTGTGCAGGTAGCTTCCCGCCGCGCGCAGCTCTGCGTCGGCGAGGCCGTCGGCCCGTCCGTCGAACTCGAAGAGCGGCGCGAAATTCGGGTCGTCGCGCGTCGGGCGGGTTTCGCCGAAATGTATCTCGTAGCCGTCTACCTGCGTCTCCGTCGTAAAGTACGGGTGTATCGCGCGGCCGCGGCGGCGTATGACGGTCTTTTCCTCGCCGAAGGTCGTGACGGCGGGCAGAAGGCCGAGGCCCTCTATTTCGGGAATTTGCTCGTTGTCGCGCAGGTGTGAGTCGTCTATCTTTTCGCCCATCATCTGGTAGCCGCCGCAGAGGCCGTAGACCGTGCCGCCGTTTTCGTAGAAGCGGCGGATTCCGCCGGCGAGGCCGGAGTCGATTAGATATTTCATGTCGAGCACTGTGCTTTTCGTGCCTGGCAGGACGACCGCGTCGAGGCGCGGAAGCTGCGCGGGCGACGACAGCTCTATTATCTCGACGTCGGGCTCGAAGCGGAACGCCTCGATGTCGGTGTGGTTCGAGACGCGCGGGAATTTCACTACGCCGACGCGCAGCTTTTCAGCGCAGTCTCCGCTGCCGCTGTTCCAGTTGAGGCTCAGGATGTCTTCGCCTTCGATGATTATGTCGGTGAGCCACGGCATGACGCCAACGACCTTGACGCCGGTGTATTTTTCGGTCCATTCAACCGCGTCCTGGAAGAGCGATATGTCGCCGCGGAATTTGTTGAAGATTATGCCTTTGACGCGATGCCTGTCCTCGCCGAGAAGCTCCAGCGTGCCGACGACTGAGGCGAGCGAGCCGCCGCGGTCGACGTCGGTGACTAAGATTACAGGTACGTCGGCCTCGCGCGCGACGCGCATGTTCGCTATCTCGCCCGCGTTGAGGTTTATCTCGGCGGGGCTGCCCGCGCCCTCGCAGACCATGAGGTCGAAGTTTTTATCTATTATTGAGAGAGCTTCGCGCACCGTCTCGATGCCGCGGCTCATCGTGAAGTCCTTGTAATAATTTTTGTCGCAGGGCGCGTCGCAGACTTTGCCCATGAGGACGATCTCAGACGAAACGTCCTTGCGCGGCTTGAGGAGTATCGGGTTCATGAAGGCCTGCGGCTCGACGCGCGCCGCCTCGGCCTGCACGCCCTGCGCGCGGCCCATCTCGAGGCCGTCCGCAGTCACGTAGGAGTTGTTGGACATGTTCTGTGACTTGAAGGGGCAGACTTTGTAGCCCATGTCGGAGAAGATGCGGCAGAGCGCCGTCGCGATGAAGCTCTTTCCGCTGTCGCTGCTCGTACCCTGTACCATGACGCCTTTCATATTATCCACCGCCGTTTCAGTATTCTATGCCTTCGCGCGCGGGGACTCCGGCGTCGAAGAAATGTTTGACCTTTTCCATGGAAGTGACGAGCCCCGCGCGCTCCACAAGCTCGCGCGGCGCGCGGCGGCCCGTCATCACTATTTCGGTATTTTCGGGGCGTTCGTCCAGAAGCGCGAGCACCTCGTCCGTGCTCACGCATTTATGGCGCAGTGCGGCCATTATCTCGTCGAGCACGAGCAGGTCGGGCGCGCCATCTTTGAGCACGCGCTCCGCCTCTTTGAGCAGCGGGCACGGTTTTGAGCACGGGCCGCTTTTGCGTCCCATCGGGCACTGCGTCACGGGCAGGCCGATTTTTTCAGCCATGACGTGCTCGCCGCAGCGCTCGGCCTTGAGGAACTGTATGACGCGCGCTTTGTGCCCGTGTCCGAGCGCGCGCAGGCAGAGGCCGAAGGCCGCAGTCGTCTTGCCTTTGCCGTCGCCCGTGTATATCTGGACTTCGCCCCTGCGCATTTAGAAGCCGTCCGACTCTATCGTCGTCTTCGCCGCGTCGAGGAAATATTCTATATCCTCGTTCGTGTGCGCGGCGCTGAGGAACATCGCCTCGAACTGCGACGGGGCCATAAGCACGCCGCGCGCGAGCATCCCGTTGAAGAACCGCGCGTAGCGCGCCGTGTCGCATTTTTTCGCGTCGGCGTAGCTGTATACGGGCGTTTCGGAGAAAAAGACCGTCGAGAGCGACTCTATGCCCTGCACGAAGGCGCGCAGCCCTTTTTCCGCGAACATCGTCGCGAGGCCCGCGCCGAGCGAGGCGCGCAGGTAGTTGAGGTCTCTGTATATGTTCGGGTTGTCGCGCAGCGTCTTGAGCGTCGCGAGCCCTGCGGCCATAGCGAGCGGATTGCCTGAGAGAGTCCCGGCCTGATAGACGGGACCGAGCGGCGCGACGCAGCTCATCACGTCGCGGCGTCCGCCGTAAGCGCCGACCGGGAGGCCGCCGCCGATTATCTTTCCGAAGGTCGAGAGGTCCGGCGTCACGCCGAAGTAGCCCGAGGCACAGTTTATGCCGAGACGGAAGCCAGTGATGACCTCGTCGAATATCAGCAGGGCGCCGTAACGCGCCGTTATCTCGCGCAGCCTTTCGAGGAAGCCTTTTTTCCCTGGGATCAGCCGTCCGCAGTGAGTATGCTCCTCCCACTCGCCGCAGGCGGGCACTGGGTCGTATCCCTCTTCGGGCAGGACGACGCCCATGTTCGCCGCGACGGGCTCGACTATGACGGCGGCGATGTGCTCGCCGTGTTCGGCGAATATTTTTTCAAGCCCGTCTGCGTCGTTGTATGCGCAGGTCAGCGTCGTCGCGGCCGTGCCGCGCGTTACTCCCGCGCTGTCGGGCTGGCCCGCGGTCGCGAGGCCGGAGCCCGCCTTGACGAGCATCGAGTCCGAGTGTCCGTGGTAGCAGCCTTCGAACTTCACGACGAGCTCGCGTCCCGTGAAGCCGCGCGCGACGCGCAGAGCAGAGAGCACCGCCTCCGTGCCCGACGAGACCATGCGCACCATCTCGACGCCGGGGACGAGCGAGCAGACGAGCTCCGCCATCTCGACCTCGGCCTCGGTCGGCAGGCCGAAGCTCGCGCCGCGCTCGGCGGCCTTCGTCACGGCCTCTACGATAGGCTCGTAGGCGTGGCCGAGAATGAGCGGCCCCCACGAGCCGATGTAGTCAGTGTATTTCTTTCCGTTTTCGTCCCAGAGGTACTGCCCTTTGGCGCGCGACGCGAACACAGGCGTGCCGCCGACGCTTCTGAATGCGCGGACGGGGCTGTTGACGCCTCCGGGGATCACGCGCTCGGCGCGCGCGAAGAGTTCCGCGTTGCGGTCCATTAGAGGCGGCCCTCCTTCATCATCTTCGCGAGCTCGGGCGCGAAGTAGGTGACGATTATGTCAGCGCCCGCGCGCGCGAGGCAGACGGCGCTCTCCGCGACGACGCGCTCCTCGTCGAGCCAGCCGTTCGCCGCGGCGGCCTTTATCATCGAGTACTCGCCGCTGACGCAGTACGCGCCGGTCGGCACGTCGAAGGCGTCTTTTACCTTCGAGAGCACGTCGAGGTAGGGCAGCCCCGGCTTCACCATTATCATGTCCGCGCCTTCCTCGATGTCGAGCTCCGCCTCGCGCAGAGCCTCGCGCACGTTGCGCGGGTCCATCTGGTAGCTGCGGCGGTCGCCGAAGGCCGGCGTCGAGCCCGCGGCCTCGCGGAACGGGCCGTAGAAGGCCGAGGCGTACTTGACGGCGTAGGAGAATATTATCGTCTCGTCCATTCCCGCCGCGTCGAGCGCCTCGCGTATCGCGCCGACGCGCCCGTCCATCATGTCGGAGGGAGCGACGACGTCGGCCCCGGCCTGCGCCTGCGAGAGCGCCGTCTTCGCGAGCAGTTCGACCGTCGGGTCGTTGTCCACCGTCTCGCCTTTGAGCAGTCCGCAGTGTCCGTGCGAGGTGTACTCGCAGAGGCAGACGTCGCACATAAACGTCATCTCGGGGAA
Organism: Cloacibacillus sp. An23; assembly: GCF_002159945.1. NCBI lineage: Bacteria > Thermotogati > Synergistota > Synergistia > Synergistales > Synergistaceae > Cloacibacillus > Cloacibacillus sp. An23. The sequence goes on from NZ_NFJQ01000003.1 coordinate 226,347, forward strand.
ATTTTTCTTTCCGACGCGAAGCGCCTGCTGGATAACGCCGTTCTCGTCCCACGCGCCGCTTCCGCATTCGTCCTTATGCTCGGGCAGGCCGAAGAGAAGTATCGACTTTATTCCGGCGTTCGCCGTCTCTTCGAGGAATTTCGGGAATGTGTCGGGGCTGTAGCGCTTCTGTCCCGGCATCGCGGGGATGTCTTCGATTATGTTTTTGCCCTCGCGTATAAAGACCGGATAGACGAGCATCGACGGGGAAAGCCTCGTCTCCGCCGCCATGTCGCGTATCGCCGCCGTTCTTCTGAGCCTGCGCGGTCTGAATATCATCTTTCATCGACCTCCAGTGTTTTTATCAGTGAATCGAGGGTCGCCTTCGCGGCGGTCCTTATTTCTTCAAAGCCGTGCCTCGCCGCCTCTTCCGCGGTCTGCCGCCCTATGCAGCAGGCGGTCTTCACGACGGGTCCGCCGAAGGCCGCGACGAAGCCGCGCACCGTGGACGCGCTGGTGAAGAGCGCCGCGTCCGCGTCTTCCGGCAGCGCCGCGGGCTTTTCGTATGTTGTCTCATAAAGCGCAAATTCTGTAAAGTCCGCGCCAGCCGCGCGAAGATGCTCCGTCAGCTCGGGCGAGCCGTCCTTCGCGCGAAGCATTAAAATTTTGCCGCCCGCGGCGAGCGGGGCTAGGCCGTCGGCGAGCGACGCGCCGTCGTAGACCTCGGGCACGTAGTCAACGGCGAGGCCGCGCGCGCGAAGGGCTTCGGCGGTCGCTTTGCCTATCGCGGCTATCTTCGCGCCGCCCGTCTCGCGCACGTCGCGCCCCTCTTTCGCGAGAAGTTCGAAGAACGTTTCGACGCCCGTCGCGCTCGTGAAGCCTATCCACGAGTATCCCGAAAGCGGCGGCAGTTTCACGTCGAGCGCGCGCGTCGATATGCAGGGGCACTCGACGACCTCGGCGCCCTTCGCGCGCAGCTTCGCGGACAGTTTTCCCGCGCGTCCGCGCGGGCGCGTGACTATGAGCTTGCGCCCGGAGAGCGGGAGGAATTTCTTCCATTCAAATTCTTTTCCGAGAGCCGCGACCGCGCCGACGATTATGACGGCGGGCGAACGAAGCTCCGCGCGCGCCGCGATTTCGGTCAGAGTGGCGAGCGTGCCTTCTATGCGGCGCTGGCGCGCCGTCGTGCCGCGTTCTACGGCGGCGGCCGGAGTGTCGGGGGACATGCCGGCCTTCGTGAGAGCCGCGCATATTTCGGGAAGCGCCGAGGCCCCCATGAGGAAGAGCAGAGTTCCGCCGAGGCGCGCGAGCGCGGCGTAGTCGGTGTCGGCTATGCCGCCCTCCTTCGTGTGCGCCGTGATTATGTGCAGCGAGGCGGCGAGGCCGCGGTGCGTGACGGGGATGCCCGCCGCGGAAGGCGCGGCTATCGCCGAGGTCACGCCAGGCACGACCTCGAACTCGATATTTTCTTTTTTGAGCGCCTCGATCTCCTCGCCGCCGCGTCCGAAGACGAATGGGTCGCCGCCCTTGAGGCGCACGACTTTCTTTCCTTCGAGCGCTTTCGCAACGAGTATCTTTTCTATCTCGCGCTGCGGCACGGGGTGGCGTCCGCCCTCCTTGCCGACGTTTATCTTCTCAGCGTGCTCGGGCATCATCGCGAGCACGCCGTCACCGACGAGCCTGTCGAAGACTATCGCGTCGGCCTGCTCCATCACCTCGCGCCCGCGCAGCGTGAGCAGCCCCGCGTCTCCGGGGCCCGCGCCGACGAGCCAGACCTTTCCGGCGGTCATCACTTTCCCTCCTTCAGACGGCGCGCGAGCGCGCGCGCCATTTCTTCGGCTTCCTCGGGAAGTCCCGAGACGGAGCCTTTCGCGTATATCCCGTTCGCTTCGTCGGCGTAGAAGCCGCGAAGCGTCATCTTTCCTTCTTTTATCTCAGCGTATGCCCCGACCGGCGCTGTGCAGCCGCCGCCGAGCTCCGCGGAAAATCCACGCTCGGCGAGCGCGCAGAACGCCGCGTCCGAACAGCGCACTGCGTCCAGATAGTCGCAGCTCTCGCCCGCGCGTCCCTGGCAGGCCATGATTCCCTGCCCGGGCGCGGGGATTATCTCGTCCACCGTGAAATATCTGGAAATCCTGCCGTCGAGGCCGATTCGCTTAAGTCCGGCCGCGGCGAGCACGAGCGCGGAGAACTGCCCCTCGTCGAGCTTGCGCAGCCGCGTGTTGACGTTTCCGCGCACGGGCTCGACGCGCATGTTCGGGAAGAGCTTCGCGAGCTGAAGGCGGCGGCGCGCCGACGAGCAGCCGAGCGGCAGAGCTTCGGAAATTTCCGCGACGCCACCGGGAAGCACGAGCGCGTCGCGCGCGTCCTCGCGTTTCGAATAGGCCACTATCGGCAGCTCGTCGTTCGGATACATCGGCACGTCTTTCAAGCTGTGGACGGCGACGTCGATTTCGCCGCTGCGCAGCGCATCTTCGAGCTCCTGCGTGAAGAGCCCCTTTATGCCGAATTTATCGGAAGCCTCGGAAAAGGGCTTCATGTTCACGTCGCCCGTCGTCGTCATCGGCACGAGCTCGGCGCGCAAATCGGGGTTAGCGGCCTCGACCGCCTCCATAACCAGGCGCGTCTGCGCGAGCGCGAGCGCGCTCTTGCGGCTTCCGAAACGGATCACTCTTGTCATTTCGATCCCTCTTCTTCCAATTTCGACTTTTCTTCCGCGACCCACGCGGGCCACACTTCGCGCAGACGGCCGGCGAGGCGGCGCGTCAGCCTCGGCGAGAGCGCGCCCGCCGACACGCTGACGGCCGTCTCGCCCTCCGTCACGAGCGACGGGAAATAGAACGAGCATTCCTCCGCCGCGTCCGCGACGCTCACGTGTACGCCGGCGGCCTTCGCCTCCGCGCCTATCTGCGCGTTGAGCGCGCGGTCGTCCGTCGCGGCGATTATGATGAAAGCCCCCGCGCCGTCGGAGGTCTCCCATTTTTTCCTGTGGAATATGAAGCCTTCGCCGTCGAAGCCCCCGGCGAAATCCGGCGCGACGATGTGGACCTCCGCGCCGCATTTCGCGAGAGTGCGCGCGCGGCGCAGAGCGACAGCCCCGCCGCCGGCTATGACGGCCTTTCTTTTTTCTATGTCCGTGAGCATCGGGAAGAGCGGCGGACGCGGAGCGCCGAGCCTGCGCCGCAGCAGAAGCAGCGCCTCGCGCGCCGTGTATCCCTCTTCGTCCGCGCGCCCGACGACTATGAGCCGCGCGCCCGTTTCGCACGCGGCCTCTATTTTTTCCGGCATTCCGCCAGCCGCGCCGCCGTCCTTCGTGACGAGCACCGTCGCGCCCGTCATGCGAAGCAGCTCGGCGTTCATCGTTTTCGAGAACGGGCCGCGCATCGCGATGATCTGTCCCGGCCCGAAGCCGAGCGACGCGCAGCGCTCTATCACTTCCTTCGACGGAAGCACGCGCGGGAAGAGCCGTTCGCGGTAATCGTGTACTTTTGTGAAAACGTCGAGCTCCTTGCTCCCCGTCGCTATGAGCGCGCGCTCTTCGCACTTGTCGAGCAGCTTGGCAGCTTCGGCGCAGCTTTCGACGACTACGGCGTCCCCGGGCAGAGGCGTGCGCTCGCGCGCGATTCTCATGTAATCCGCGCCGGTTTCTGCGCAGGCCTTTTTTATCTCAGCGGTCACGGCGCGCGCGTAGGGATGCGTCGCGTCGGCGGCGACGGTTATTTTCTCCGCGCGCATCAGCGAAGCCATCTCCGCCGCGTCCATGCGCCCAGTCCTAACGTCGAGACCCGGCGCGTCGTGAAGCACCTCCGCGCCGTACTCGGTCGCGACGCAGCATATCATAGGCAGGCCGCTTTCGGCTATCTCGCGCGCCTCGGTCGTGCCGCCGAAGAGCAGGAGCTTTTCCTTCATGCTAATCCTTGTAGCCGCGCGGCGTTACGAGCCGTCCGCCGAGCTCGCGCGTCGAGCTGTTGCCTATTATGACGGTGCAGAACATGTCTATCGGGGCTTTCGGCAGCTCGCCGAGCGTCGTGACGCCGTGAGTCTCCCCGTCGCGCCCCGCGTTGCGCACCCAGCCGGCCGGCGTCGAAGCGGGCTTTTCATCCATTAATATCGCGCAGGCGCGCGCAAGGTGCTCCGGCCGCCCGCGGCTCGCGGGGTTGTAGAGGCATATAACGAAGTCCGCCGCGGCCGCCGCGCGAAGGCGCTTCTCGATAAGCTCCCACGGCGTGAGCAGGTCGCTCAGACTTATCACGGCGAAGTCGTGCATCAGCGGCGCGCCGAGCACCGCCGCCGCGGTCGAGGCCGCCGTCATGCCCGGCACTATCTCTACGTCGGCCTGTCCGTCGGCTATCTCGAGCATGATTCCCGCCATGCCGTATACGCCGGGGTCGCCGCTCGAAATAAGCGCGACGGTGTGCCCGGCCTTTGAAAGTTCGAGCACCTTGCGGCAGCGCTCCGTTTCTCCCTTCATCGGCGAGGCGACGAGCTCCTTGCGTCCCTCGAAGAGCGGGCGCACCAGTTCTATGTAAGCCTTATATCCGATTATGATGTCACATTTTTCGAGAGCCGCGAGCGCGCGCGGCGTCATCTGGTCCTCGTTGCCCGGACCGAGGCCGACTACGTAAATCATCCTCTCGCCGCCTTCGCGAGCGCGCTGTAGCAATTTTTAGCCATGTCCATGTCCACCTTTTCCTTCAGCGAAAAAAGAAGCTTGTTTATCATGTTGCGCGACGCTTCGCGCACGGCGTCGCTGTCGCAGGCCGAGCCCGAAAGCTCCGCCGCCATCTCGCGCTCCGCGAAGGAGCGTATCTCCTCTATCATCGGCATACACTCGTGGATGTGGTGCCACTCGTAGAAGCGCGCGATGTGTTCCTCCATTATGCGCTCTATCGTCTCTCGCAGCTCCGCGGGCAGCGCGTCGCAGCCGAGCGAGTCCATGTCGTAGAGCGTGACGCGCTCCATCGCGCCTATCGCGGGCTCCACGTCGCGCGGCACGGCGAGGTCGGCTATCACGACTCCCTCCGCGCGCGGCGCGAAGTCCTTCGCGAGCAGGACGTAGTGCGGACTCGCCGTCGCTCCGATTATCACGGAGCTTTCGCCCGCCGCCTCATAACGGTCGTCATATGAAATTATTTCGACGCCGCGCGGCGGCTTCGCTCCGTCCTTGCGGCAGCGGCGGCGCGTCATGCGGACTTCCGCGCCCTCCGCGACGAGCATCGAGGCGCAGAGCATCCCTATCTCTCCGCTGCCGATGACGAGCGCCCGCGCCCCGGCGAGGCCGCCGAGCGATTCCCTTATCCGGCGCACCGCGCGCTGCGCGACGGAGGTCTCGTGCGGATGTTTCTTGAACTCCGTGCGGATGTCCTTGCCCGCCGTTATCGCGCCCTGGAAGAGGCGGCTCAGCGTCGGGCCGCAGCTTCCGGCCTCGCGCGATGCGGCGAGCGCCTTCTTCATCTGTCCGAGTATCTGGTCCTCGACCGGGATCTGCGAGCGCAGCCCCGCCGCGACCTCGAAGACGTGGCGCACGGCCTCCGCGCCCTCGAAGAAAAAGAAATCCGCGCCGCCGCGCGCCTCGCGCAGCAGCTCGCGCGGGTCTTCGTCGGCGAAAACGAAGAGCTCCGTCCTGTTGCAGGTCGAAAGCAGGATGGCCTCGACGCCGCGCTCCTTCATCGCGCGCATGAAATCCCCGGCCGCCGACGCGGTGAAGGCGAAGCGCTCGCGCGTGTCGAGCGCCGTTTCACGCTGGTCGAGGCCGGCCGCCATAAGTCTCATTGAACCTTCCTCCTGTGTTTCGCGAGCGCGAGCGTTACGCCCGGATAGACGGCCTTGCCCCTCATAAGGACGCCCATGCCGGCGGCGAGCACAGCGGCGCGTTCGCACACGCAGCCGACGCCCGTCTCGCGCTCGACCCTCTCCGAATATGAAAAACGTCCCGGCGCGCCGCGAAGCTCTTCCGCGCCGTAGGTCACGAACGGGACTTTATATTTTTCCGCCAGCTTTATGATCGCCGGTTCGTCTTTCTTGATGTCTATCGAGGCTACGGCGGCGAGCGAAAGCGGCGAAACTCCCGCGCCTTCGAGAAAATCTTCCGCGTCCGCCGCGAGCGCCGCGAAATCCGCGCCGCGCTTGCAGCCGACGCCGAGCGTCAGGACGCGCGGACGCAGCCACAGCGTCACGGGCCACGGCGCCGGCTGCAGCTCGTCCGTCACAGCGACGCCTATCGCGCGCCCTTCGAGAGCCGCAGATGAAATGTATTTTATAGCGCGGACGTTCTCGACCGCGCAGTCGTTCGCGACGGCCCACGAATCGACCGCCGTCACGCCGCGCACGTCGGTCGCGGTCGTCACGACGGCGCGTCCTCCCGTCATCGCCGCAATCTTCCTCGCGATCTCGTTAGCGCCGCCGAGATGTCCCGACAGGAGCGACACGACGTTCTCGCCTGCCTCGTCGAGGACGACGACGGCGGGGTCCTCCGCCTTGCTTTTGACGAACGGCGCTATAGCGCGCACAGCGATGCCGCAGGCCGAGACGAAGACGAGCGCGCCGCAGTCCGCGAAGCGTGCGCCGGCCCACTCGGTCAGGCTTGGCTCGATGACGCGCAGCCCTTCGCGCGCGTAGCGGGCCGGAGCCCAGACCTCCGCGCCTAGGCCGCGCGCGACGCGAAGCGCCAAAGCTATGCCCTTTTCGGAAAACGCGGCGACGGCGGCTTTCATTCCGAGGCCTTGCGGAAGCCGTGGGAGAAATGCTTGTCGTAGAGCTTCGACAGCTCGTACTCGTCCCCCAAGAAATCTCCGACCATTATCAGCGCCGTGTTTCTTATGCCGGACTTCTCGGCCTCGGCGGGAAGCTCCGCGAGGTTCGAGCGTATCACGCGCTGCTCGGGCCACGAGGCTTTGTAGACCATCGCGGCCTTGGTCTCGGGCGCGTAGCCGCCCGCGACGAGCTCGGCGCAGAGTTCGCGCACCATGCCCGACGACAGGAACATAACCATCGAGGCGCGGTGCGACGCGAGCGAGCGTATCTTTTCCTTTTCCGGCACGGGCGTGCGCCCTTCCATGCGCGTGATGATGACCGTCTGGCTCACGCCGGGCAGAGTGTACTCGACGCGCGCGGCGGCGGCCGCGGCGCAGAAGGAGCTGACGCCCGGCGTCACGTCGTATTCGATGCCGAGCGCTTCGAGCCTGTCCATCTGCTCGCGTATCGCGCCGTATACCGACGGGTCGCCCGTGTGGAGGCGCACCGTGTCCACGCCGCTTTCTTCAGCCTCGCGGAATTTCTCGACGACCTCGTCGAGCGTCATCGAGGCGCTGTCGTATATCGCGCATCCGGGCTTCGCCATTGAGAGCAGTTCCTTGTTCACGAGCGAGCCCGCGTAAATTATCATGCCGGCCTCGCCGAGCAGCTTCGCGCCGCGCAGCGTTATAAGGTCCGGCGCTCCGGGGCCGGCTCCGACGAAATGTATCATTCCCGCACCTCTTTCTGAGCTCCGCGCGCAGTCGCGGAGAATATCGCGACGGGGTTCTGAGCGGCCATTACCTCGCTCTCCCCGAGTTTCTTCATTTTGCTGACGTTTATCTGAACGGCGTCGAAGTCCGCGAACTTTTCGCCGCCGAGTATCTCAGAAGCGATTCTGAAAGTCTTGAGCGTCACGGCGGAGACCACGACGCGCGCGCCCTCGAACTCCGCGGCGCGCGAGAGCAGCTCCGGCAGCTCGTTGCCCGAGCCGCCTATGAATATGTGCGTCGGACGCGGAAGTCTGCCTATCGTTTCGAGCGCGGCGCCGCGGTGCAGCGTCACGTTGAAGAGTCGGAACTTTTTGACGTTCTCGGCCTCGAGCGCGTGGGCTTCGCCGTTCACCTCGACGGCGTGGACTTCGCCCTCGCGGCATATCATCGCGGCCGCGACGGAGATCGAGCCCGTGCCCGCGCCTATGTCCCAGAGCACGGAATCCTCCGCGAGCCCGAGCTTCGCGAGCGCGACGGCGCGCACTTCTTCGCGCGTCATCGGTACTTTCGTGCGTATGAAATCCTCGTCGCGCGGCAGCAGCTTCGGCTCCGGCGACGGATCGGGGTTGACGGCGAGCACGATTGAAAGGCCGTCGAAATCTTTTTGCGCGAGCTCCGAGGGCCGTCCGCGAGTCACGCGCTTGTCCGCGTAGCTGAGCCGCTCGCCGACGGTCACCGTCACGTGGTCCAGGCCGCGCGAGCCGAGCAGTTCGCAGAACCAGCGCGGATTTTTATCCGTTCCGCAGAAGAAGGCCGTTGTCCTGTTCCTGTCTACGGTTGTGAGGATCTTCGCCTCGCTGATGCCGCGTCCGTGGCCGGACAAAATTTTCACGCTCTCCCACGTTTCGGCGGCCTCGGCGCAGAGGCTCTGGAGCGAGCTGATTCCTGGCAGAACTTCGAGCGCCGCGCCGGGGAAGCGTTTTTTGAGCAGCGGCATGAGGCTGTATATCCCGGGGTCGCCCGATACTATCACCGCGACGTCGCCGAGCTCGAGCTCGCGCGCGATTTCCGCGAAAGTTTCGTCGAATCCGCGCAGAGGCACGGCTTTCGCGCATTTTCCGGCGAGCGGCAGATGGCGCGGCGCGGCTACGGCGCAGCGGCAGCGCGCTATCGTTTCGCGCGCCGCGGCCGTGAGCTGCGACGGGTCGCCGGGCCCGGCCCCTATAACGTAAAGTCTGTTCGTCCTCTCCGTCATCGCGCGCCTCCTTTAATTTATCTCTCTCAGCGCCGCGGCGAGCGCCTCTGCGCCGTCGCTGACGCCTAGAATTTTTCCGTCGTTGTCTACGAAGGCCGCCTCGGCCGGCATTTCACCGAACGACCTGTCGGTGCAGCGCTTCGCCGTGATGCGCGCGAGCGCCGTCCAGAGGCCGTCGAGGCCGTTGTCGCGGACGATGCGCATAGCGTTCTCCGTCGTCACGCATTCGTAGAGCTCGCGCACTAGCGCCGGCGAAGCTCCCGCAATGGCGGCCTGAGTGCAGAGCGCTTCTAGCCGCCCGTCTCCGGCGCGGTTGTGCGTGTTGAAGGTCCCCGCCGCTACTTTGAGAAGTTTTCCAGGATGTCCGCAGAGCAGCGCGCGTTTGAAGCCGAGGCGCGCGGCCTCGTCGAGCATATAGCCAACGTAGTTGCCGCACTGCACGGCGCATCGTCCCTCGAAGCCGAAGGCTTTGCGCATCGCCTGCTCGCCGGTGTTGCCGAAGGAGATCGCTATGATTTCCTGCCCCGCCGCGGCGTGCGTGTTGAGCTCGAGCGTCAGAGATTCGAGTATGGATTCCTCGTTCATAGGGCGCACGATGCCGGTCGTCCCGAGTATCGAGATGCCGCCCGTCACGCCGAGGCGCGGGTTGAACGTGCGCTTCGCCGTCTCTTCGCCGCCGGGCACGGAAACCGTCACCTTCGCCGCCTGCGCGCCTATGACGGAGCGCAGGGCTTCGGTTATCATCGCGCGCGGCACCGGGTTTATCGCGGGCTCGCCGGGCGGAATTTTGAGTCCCGGCAGAGTCACGGTGCCGACGCCGGGGCCTCCGGCGAACGTTATATCTCCGGCCCCTCCGCCGAGCTCGACCTCGGCGATTATCGTGAGGCCGTCGGTCGCGTCCGGGTCGTCGCCGGCGTCCTTCACGACGCCGCAGCCGCGCGGCGCGTCGAGCACGGGGATGGTCAGCACGCGTCCTTCCGGCGTCGTTATCTCTACGGACTGCGGGCAGACGCCGTTCAAGAGCTTCAGCGCCGCGCCCTTCGCCGCGGCCGCCGCGCACGAGCCTGTCGATATTCCTTCGCGGAGATTTTTATTGTATGCCATAGAGCAGAGCGTTCACTATAGCCGAGGCGACCGTCGAGCCGCCCTTGCGTCCCATCGCCGCTATGTACGGCACGTCCGTGCGCACGAGAAGCTCCTTCGATTCTACGACGTTGACGAAGCCGACCGGCACGCCTATGACGAGCGCCGGCTTCGCGCGCCCTTCTCTGATCAACTCGCAGAGACGTATCAGAGCCGTCGGCGCGTTGCCGATCGCGAATACCGCCTCGGGCGTCTTCTCCGCGGCTATCTCCATGCTGACGACGGCGCGCGTCACTCCGCGCGCCTGAGCCGCTTCGCGCACCTCGGGGTCGGCCATGCGGCAGACGACCTTGACGCTGAAGCGCGACGCGGAGATTTTATTTATCCCCGCCGCCGCCATGTTCGTATCTGTGACTACCGTTGCTCCTGCGGCGAGCGCGCGGCGCGCGTTCGCGACTGCGCCGTCCGAGAAGCGCAGATTCTTCACGAAATCGAAATCCGCCGTCGTGTGTACGACGCGCTTCACGACCGCGAGATTCTCCTCCGGCCCCGTCCACGGCCCCATCTCGGAACCGATTATCCTCATGCTTTCCCGTTCTATCTCTTCGGGTCTCATTTTATAAAACACCTCTCGTTCCGTACAATTTACCAAACTCTACATAATTTCCGCGGCGAGCGGAAGCGCGGCGGCCGCCAGCGTCAGCAGCGCGAAGAACGAAGTCGTCGCGAAATTCCAGAAGAGCAGGTCCTTAGCCATGTCTCTGGAAAAAAGTCCGAAATAATATCCAGCGTTCGCGCGGAAGAGCCGCGTCACGATGCCGAGGCTGTTCCCGAACAGCAGCGCGAACACCGCCTGCGCCACCGTCAGCTCGCCCGCCGCGAGGCTTCCGCCCGCGAGAGCGAGCGCCGCCGAAACGTGCGCTATCGAGGCCGCCGCGACGGTCAGCCCCGCGAGCGGCAGGAAGGCCGTGCCTCCGAGCAGCCATTCGCGCAGCGCGTTCTCGGCCCACGGCACGAGCGCGTAGGCGACGGCGTAGAAGAACCAAGCGACGGGCAGAGTCTTCAGCATACGCTTGCCGAACTTCACCTTGCGCGCGGAGCTGGCGGAACTTTCGGTCAGCTCTCCGCTTTCGCCCTCGCCGCGCCGGAGTATCGCCGCGAGCAGCACGAAGCGCGCGGCGCTGCGCGCGAGCAGAGTCGCGCCGAATATCGCGCCGGGCAGCCCCGCGAGCGAGACCGCCATCACCATCGTCGAGGGCCAGCGGTGCAGGTAGGCCGGGAACGAGAGCATCAGAGTCCCCCATTTCGCGGGGCGCTCGGAAATCCGCCCTTCGTTCAGAGCCGAGGCGATGACAGCCGCGCCGGCCTTCGCCGAGCCGAGGCTTATCGTCAGCGCCATGCCGAGCACCGGGCCGATGCCCGCGCGCCGCAGCAGCGGCAGCAGACGCTTCATGAGCCTGTCGGCGAGTCCGCTGCGTATGACCGCGAGGCCGACTGCGAGCCCGGCCAGTATGTCGAAGGTGAGCCGCAGCTCGCCGCGCAGCAGGCCGCTCCAGTCCACGCGCTATCTCCAGAGCAGAAGGACGGAGAGGTATTCCTCCGCAGCGCCGAGCGCCGCGCCGCCCTCTATTATCCTTTCGTCGGGCAGCCCTGCGCGGTCGACGCGGATCATGCGCCGCCACGGGCCGCAGGCTTCGACCGTCTCGCGCAAAGCGCCGCCGAGCGCGCTCGGCTTGTAGAGCGCCGCCGAGTCCGCTGCCGCGAGCGCTTTCTTTATCTTTTCCGCGTCGCCGGTGCAGGGGATTATCGAAAGCACCTCCTCCGCCATCGCGATGAACCTGCCCGCGCACGAGGCCGCGAGCTGATGCGCCGAGATGCCCGGCACGAGCGCGAGCTCAAGCTCCGGCACGAGTCCGCGCCAGACGTCGAAAAGGTACGAGCCCGTCGCGTAAAGCGCCGAGTCCCCGATGACGGGCAGAGCAACGTTCTCCGCGCCCTCCCAGAGCGCGCGGCTCTCCTCGAGCTGCTCGCGCAGCTTCGAGTCGCGCTTCTCCGCGTCGCTTATCATCGGGAAGAGCAGAGGCAGAGTTTTTATTTCTCCGAGATTTTCCAGCACTGCGAGCTCGGCGACTCCGGCCTTGCCGTCCTTCGCGCGCGGCACCATCACGAGGTCCGCCTCTTTAAGCGTGTTCAAAGCCCTCAGCGTCAAAAGGTCCGGCGCTCCGGGGCCGATCCCGACAACAGTAAGTTTCATAAGTTCACTCTCCGTAAAATATTTTTATCAGCATCGCGCCGCCCTCTTTCAGCCCGGAAAGCGAAGGGCGGCTCAGAAGATACTCGGGCACGATGGCGGTCTTCACATTTTCGAGCGCGCGGCTCCACGGGCGCGAGCGCAGCGATGCTTCGTCCGTCGCGTTCATCGGCCCCTGCTGTACCAAGTACACGTCGAGGCCGGAATTTATGGTTTCGAGCACGCGCTCGAGGCCCCACGGCGCAATCGAGCTCCCGGCGCGCAGCGGCTTCGCCTCCGCCGCGGCGTTGCGCCCGCCCGCGAGCGCGACGAGATGCGCCGCCCACGAGTCGGGCGAGCAGGTGTGAAGCTCGCGCGCAGTCGCTTCGACGAAGACGAGCGGGCCGCGCCCGCGCGACATTTTCGCCGCCGCGTCCGAAATTTCCGCGCGCGCCTTCGCTAGCTCCGCGACCGCTTCGTCTGGCGAAGTTCCCGCAAGCTCCGCTATCTTCCTCAAATAGTCCTCGAAGCCCTCCCACTTCGGCGGGTCTATCACTTCGACGCGGACGCCCGCGCGTTCGAGAACTTTCTTAAGCTCCGGGTTCTGGCTGTCGGCGAGCGTGCGCGTCAGCACGAGGTCGGGGCGCAGCGCGAGCAGAGCCTCCGGCCCCGCCTTCATCGAGAAGCGCGGCACGCCGGGAAGAATTCCTTCGCGGTCGTTTTCGGAAATCCCGATGAGCTTCGCTCCCGCGCCGAGCGCGGCGACGTTGTCCGTGTGCCCCGGATAAAGCGAGATTATGCGCTCGTAAGCCTCCGCGCGCTGCGCCGCGGCGAGCGCGGAAAATATAAGGACGAAAGCTAAAGCGAGAAACTTTTCGCGGACGGATGCCATGCGCGCCCTCCCTCCTCGGAAACGTATTTTTTGAACTCTATGCCGTAGAGCGGCGCGAGGATGTTTTCGTCGAGCTCCGAGGCCTCTCCCTGCGCCGCGAGCCCGCCGCCGCGCAGCGCGATGAAGCGGTCGGAGAACGGTATCGCGCCGTTGATGTCGTGAGCCGCGACGACGACTGTGCGCCCCTCCGACGCGAGCGCGCGCATGATGGAGAAGATGCGCACCGACTGGTTCGGGTCGAGCGCTGAGGTCGGCTCGTCGAGCAGGAACACCTCCGGCTCCTGCGCGAGCGCGACCGCGACGCAGACGCGCTGCTGCTCGCCGCCCGAGAGCTCCGATGCGCGGCGGAAAAGCAGATGCGAGACGCCCGCGCGCTCCGCGGCGCGAAGCACAGCCGCGTCGTCCTCGCCGCTGAGCTTCGAGAACAGTCCGCAGTACGGCAGGCGGCCCATCGCTATGACTTCGTAAACGGTGAACGGGGTCGTTATCTTCGTCTGCTGCGGCACGAAGCCGACGGCGCGCCCGAACTCCGCGCGCGACATCGAGCGCAGCTCGCGCCCGTCGAGCGCCGCGCTGCCGACGTAGCCGGCGATTCCTCCGAGAAGCTTGAGCAGAGTGCTCTTGCCGCTGCCGTTCGGCCCGATCAGCGCCGTCAGCGCGCCTCCGCGGATTTCAGCGGAAAACCCGTCGAGCACCTTCTTGCCGCCGTAGCCGCAGGAGACCGAGTCAAGTACGAACGAACCGTTCACGCGCCGCGCCTCCTTCCCGCGAGTATCCAGCAGAAGAACGGGCCGCCGATGAGCGCAGTTATCACGCCGACCGGAAGCTCGCCCATTTTCTGCGCGAGGCCGTCCGCCGCCGAGAGCAGCAGCGCGCCGCCGAGAAAGCTGAAAACGAGCAGAGGCCTGCTAGACGGGCCGAGAAGCGTCCGCAGCAGATGCGGCACGACGAGGCCGACGAAGCCGATGATGCCGAAGCAGCTCACGGCGAGCGCGGTGGCTATCGATGCAAAGAATAAAAGCGTCCTGCGCAGCTTCCGCTCGTCCACGCCGAGCAGCTCGCCGCGCCCCTCGCCGAGCGAAACGGCGTCGAGCTGCCGTCCGCAGACGAAGGCGGGGATAAAGACGAACGCCGCCCCGGCCCACGCCATGAGCGCCGAGGTTGGCGAAGCTCCCGACAGGCTGCCCATGAGCCAGAGCACTATCGCGCCGAGCTTGTCGTCGGCGATGGCTTTAAGGAACGTCACGCCCGCCGAGAGCACGGCGTTCGCTATGATGCCCGCGAGCACGATGTAGGCTCCGCCGCCACCGCTGCGCCACGCGATGACGCCGACGAGCCAGAGCGCGAAGAGCGCGCCGGCGAAGGCCGCCGGCATGACGGCGAACGAGCCGAAGAAAAATCCGAGAGCGCCGCCGAAGGCCGCGCCCGACGCTATGCCGAGAGTGTAAGGCTCGGCGAGCGGGTTCGAGAGAAGCCCCTGGAGCACGACGCCAGAGACGGCGAGCAGCCCGCCCGTTCCCGCCGCCGCGAGAAAGCGCGGCAGACGCACCGAGCGCACGACGAGAGCCTCGGGCGAAGACAGATCCTCGCCCGAGAGGAACGGAGAGATAAGCTCCGCGACGCGCGCGAGCGGTATGTCCCACTCGCCCTGCGTGACGCGCCAGACCGCTGTGAGCGCGAGCAGCAGAAGCATGGCGAGGCCGAGCCTCGTCCGCTTCGCCGCCGTCTCGCGGCGGTACCGTTGCAGTTCGCGCGCGGAGCCTTCCATGTTTATTTCATCATGTCCTTTATCTTAGTCACGAAGAGCTCGGCCATGTTCGGGTCTTCGCCGAGACCGACGAGGCGCGTCGAGATGTTCTTGAAGCCCGCGGCCTTGAGCTGGTTGATCCACGACTCGTCGTCATCGGCGCCCGCGAGGTCGTTGTTCGCGTGGTCGCCCGCGACTATCATCAGCGGAGAGAGCACGAGCGCCTTCGGCTTCGCCTGCTTGAGGCCCGCTATGACGTTCTCTATCGTCGGGGCGGCCTCGACGGTGCCGAGGAAGAAGCGTCCCGGAGCCGCCGCGTCGAGCGAAAGCTGGAGCTGGCTGTACATCGCGTTCGCGATGTGCTCCGGCGTGCCGTGTCCCATGAGGACTATCGCCGTGCCCTTCTGCGCGAGCTCCTTCTCAAAGCGCTTTACGAGGATCTGCGCCATCACGTCGCAGTCCTTGACCGAGGCGAGGTACGGCTGGCCTATGCGCAGCTCCTCGAAGCCGTACTTGCCCTTCACCAGCGCGAGGCCGTTCACGAGGCTCGATATGTCGTCGTACTCCTCGCCCGGGATGATGTGCATCGGCATGACATAGACGTGCGTGAAGCCCTCGTCGTTCATCTGCGCGAGCGCCTCGGCGGGCGTCGGTATCACGACGCTCTGCTCGCGCGCCAGCTTCCTGCGGATGATGTTCGAGGTGTAGGCGACGCGCACCTCTGTCTCGGGGAACGCTTTCTTCGTGGAATCGACGAGGTTGTCGATAGCCTTCTTCGCCTCTGGCATAGAGGTGCCGAACGAAGCTATCAGTATGCCGCTCTTGTCCTCTTTGGGCTTCGCCTCCGAGGCGAGAGCGGTCCCCGCGATCATAACGGAAACAAGTAACATAAGCGTAAGTGCAAACATTTTCATCGCGCTAGGTTCTTCCTTTCCCGCGCCGTCCTCGCGGCGCTCCGGTCAAAATTCAGGCCTGACCAACAAAAAAAGACCCGGCTTCAAATCCGCCGCGTCTTCACCTCTTGCAGCCTTCAGGCCATGCTATGTAGCTGCAAAGGCGTTCGTCCGCGCAAACTTTCCCCCTTTCCCTCCCGGCGTCAGGTTTCCTGGCTCCTCTTCGTCCTCCGCCGCGCCTTCCCGAGCTTGTCAGTGGCATATCGCGGCTTCGTCGGAGTTACAGTAGCGGGACTGCTCCGGTCTCTCACCGGATTCCCTCTCGCCGAAAGCGGCTATTTCATTGTGTCTGGATTATATTACAGCGGCGCAAAAATTTGAAGCGCGATCCGTTTGAGAGCGCGAAAAATATGTCTCAGTGCAAAAAATATGCAAAACGGCGCGCCCCGCGCAAAATTACGGGACGCGCCGCGAAAATTTTCGTTTTACTCGTGTTATCCGCGCGCCCTGGCGACGCCGAAGACTTCCGACATTTCCATGCCGTCGAGCGCCGCGTCCATCGCGGCGACTTCTTCGGGCGAGAGCGTCACATCCGCGGCGCGCGCGTTCTCCTCCATGCGCGCTTCGCTGCGCGTGCCGGGTATCGGGACTATCCACGGCTTTTTGCAGAGCATCCACGCTAGCGAGATCTGCGCGGGTGTCGCGTTTTTCTGCGCCGCGGCGCGTTCGAGCATTTCTATCAGCGCTCGGTTCTTCTCCGCGGCCTCGTCGGTGAACTGCGGCATCGCGGCGCGGTAGTCGTAACGCGCGTCGAAGCGCGAGCCTTTGCCGTAGCGCGCGGTGAGGAAGCCGTTCGCCATCGGCGAGAAGGCGACGAAGCCCACGCCGAGCTCTTCGAGCGTCGGGAAGAGCGATTCGTACCCGCGCGCCATCATCGAGTAGCGGTTCTCGACCGCGGTCACGGGGCAGACGGAGTGCGCGCGGCGCAGGTAGTTTTCGTCCGTCTCCGAGATCCCCCAGTGCGTTATCTTGCCTTCACGTATCAGCTCCGCCATGACGCCGGCGACCTCTTCTGGCGCGACTTTCGGATCGGGGCGGTGCTGGAAGTAGAGGTCTATATGGCCGGTGCGCAGACGGCGCAGCGAGCCTTCGACGGAGCGGCGTATGGTTTCGGGCCGCGAGTCGGGAATCAGCGGATAGGGGACTTTTCCGCTCTCCATGTCGAAGCTGAGGCCGAACTTCGAGACGACGACGACTTCATCGCGCACCGGCGCGAGCGCCTCGCCGACGAGCTTTTCGTTCGCGTGCGGGTCGTCGGGCGTGCCGTAGACCTCCGCCGTGTCGAACATCGTGTAGCCGAGTTCGAAGGCGCGGCGCAGGAGCCGCACCGATTCCTTGTCGTCGAGCGGCGCGCCGTATGCGTGCGACAGCCCCATGCAGCCGTAGCCGAGCGCCGACACTTTCAAATCTTTTCCTAAAATCCGCTGTTTCATCTTCGTTCCACTCCGTTTCCGTAAATCCGTGCGCGCGCCGTCAGTTCCGCGCCGCCGCCTGTTTGTCTATCTGTCTCTGCCAGAATTTCGCCGCGCCGTAAATCCAGCCTTCGGCGTTCGTGCCGGTTCCGAGGCCGAAGCCGTGTCCGAGCCCCGCGAATTTATGGAACTCGGCCTCGATTCCCGCCGAGCGCAGGACTTCGGCGCGGCGCGCCATCACGCGCCAGTCGGCTATGCCGTCGGCGTCGCCGCAGCACATATATGTGGGCGGGTCGTCCCTCGTGCATTCGCGGTGCCCCGTGTACTGCATGACGACCGCGCCGGGGCGCGGCAGCTCGCCGCCGCCGAAGGCCGCGGGGCCGTAGGAGCCGAGGTATGCCGCCATGCGCGCGCCCGCCGAGCCGCCCCAGAGCGAATAGCACTCAGTGCCGACGCCGAGCTCCTTCGCGTGTTTGAATACGAATGTTATCGCTCGCGCGAGGTCTTCGCAGGCCGTCTGCGCGCCCGGGCGGTAGATGAGCGCGAAGGCGTTGCAGCCCATTTTGGAAAGTTCGAGCGCGTGCGGGAAGCTGTCGTGCATCGCGCCGACGTAGGCGAAGCCGCCGCCCGCGCAGCAAATCGCGAAGGGTTTGCCGCGCCCGCCGCGGAAGAAGAAGAGCCCCGTGTCGCTCTTGCGCGGGTCCGCGGCCTTCTCGGCATCGGTGTATATGTCGTAGAATATCTTTTCGCCCGACGCGGCGCGCGTTCTGAGATAATTCGCTATCTCGACTGTCTTGTCGGGGTCTATATGGCTGTACCACGTGAGCCGCAGCGCGCCGAGCGTCTCGCCGCTCCAGTAGCCGCGTTCGGCGGGGAAGATGAGCCTGCCGTGGTTTCCGAACGCGGGGTCGTTCATGACCTCGGTTATGCGAGTCTCGCGCGTGTACGGCTCCTCCGCGCGTTCCGCGGCTTCGGCGCTGATTGCGGAAAACGCCTGCGCGCAAAGCAGCAGCGCAAAAACGGCGGCGAATATCGCGGCGTTTCTCATTTTTCATGATTCCTCCTTCTGTGCGTCCGTTTTGCGCAGAGTATAAAAAAATCGAGGCTTCCGCGGAAGTCTCGATTCGTTCGCCACTGTGAACCTTCGGGTTATAACCGTCCGTCGCGCCGGTATATCTCCTCTACCGCCGAGATGCAGTCGCGCACCTGCGGCGAGGCGTCGTGCGCGTGGAGCAGGCCGAAGGGTATCGCGTGATTCCATTCGACCGGGATTATGCGCAGCAGCGGGTGGACGTTCCGCCAGCTCTCTACAGCCATCAGCAGGCTGTTGCCGTTCTCGCAGCGGTTGAAGACCTCCGTGTTGTAAAAGTCGAAATCGACGATGCGTATCCGCGGATGATTGCGCGCGAGGTCGTCGCGCAGCGCGTCGGCCTGCTTCATCTGCCCGCGGCTGATGAGCATGAAGCTTTCGCCGTAGAGGTCCGTCACGGAGAGCCGCTCCTTCGCGGCGAGCGGGTGCGAGAGCGAGACGGCGCAGCAGATAGGCGCGCGGAAGAGCTCGAGGCCGTCGCACTGCCGGTATTCGAGCAGAGTCTCGTCGAAGATGCCCGCCACCATGTCTATGTCGCGGCCGAGATTTTTCAGTATCTCGCGCGCGTTCTCGGGCGTGTTCTCAAAGGGGACGACGCGGAATTTCAGTTCGGGCCGCAGCTCGTGGAGCTTCGGCCACAGTTTGACGAGTATCTCCGCTGGCGTCATCGGCGAGGTGCCGACGCGTATGACCGCACCGTCGCTGCGCGAAGCCTCGCGCGCGCGTTTGACGGATTCTTTCGAGTACTGGATTATATATTCCGCGTCACGGCGCAGCGACTCGCCCGCCGCCGTGAGGACGAGGCCTCGGTGCGTGCGCTCGAAGAGCTTGAGGCCGAGCCGCGCTTCGAGCAGATTCATCTGCTTTATGACCGCGGTCGGGGAGATATGGAGCGCGCCGGCGGCCTTCGTGAAACTGCCTGAGTCCGCGACCTTCACGAACGTGTCGAGCTGCGGATTGTACATTTTTATCGGCCCCCTCCGCGCGCGGCGCTTTTTTCTAAATTTTATCCGCGCGCCGCCGCCGCGTCCAGAGAGCCGCCACCTACGCCGCGCTCCTTTCCGTCAGGCGGCGCGCGCGGCGCAGCCAGACCGGCACGAGGAAGGAGAGCGCGCCCATCCACGCGAGCGGCGTCGCGAAGCATATCCCCGCGTAGCCGAAGAAGCGTGCGAGCAGGAAAGCCGCCGCGACGCGCATCACGAGCTCCGCGACGCAGGCCGCGAACGGCGTGCGCGCGTCGTCCATGCTCTGCAGCGCGGAGCGGTATATCACGAGCAGGCCGAGCAGCGGATAGAACGGAACGACGACGAAGAGATAGCCGTAGGCCGCCTCGTTTATCGCCGCGGTCGCGCCCTCGACGAAAAGCGGCACGACGAAGCGCCGCCCGAGAAGCATCACCGCGCCCATTACTATGTTCGCGGCCTCGAGCTGGAGCAGCGAGGCGCGCACGCCGGCCTTTATCCTGCCGCCGAGCCCCGCGCCGTAATTCTGCGCGACGTAGCCCGCTATCGCGACGCCGAAAGCTCCGTTGACGAGCACCGAAAGCTGATCGACCTTAGTAGCCGCCGTGAAGCCCGCGACGACATCCGCGCCGAGGCCGTTGACCGCCGTCTGCATCGCGAGCAGCCCGACGCACATGACCGACATCTGGAAGCCCATCGGGAAGGCGAGGCGCAGATGGTTCTTAAAGAGCAGCGGCGACCTGTGCCAGTCGTTGCCGAGCACGCGCAGCTCGCGGAAATACTTCACGCCGTAGAGCGCGCAGAGCGCGGCGGATATGAGCTGCGACAGCACCGTCGCCCACGCCGCGCCCGCGACGCCCATGCCGAAGGGCACGATGAAGACGTAGTCGAGCACGATGTTCAGGAACGACGAAAATATAAGGAAATAAAGCGGCGTCCTGCTGTCGCCGAGCGCGCGCAGCACGTTCGAGACGAGGTTGTACGCGACCGTCGCGCCGGTGCCGAGCATTATGACGAAGAGATAATCGTACGACATGTCGTAAATTTCCGTCGGCGTGTCCATCCATCGTATTATCGGGTGCGCCGCGAAGCAGCCGAATAGCGTCAGCGCGACGGAGAAGGCGAGCGACAGCAGAGCCGAGGCCGCGATTGAGCGCCGCACGCCGACCTCGCTGCGCGCGCCGAAGCGCTGGCCTATGCAGATGCCGAAGCCGCCCGTCAGCCCCTGCACGAAGCAGAGTATGAAATATATGAAAGTCCCCGTAGAGCCGACCGCCGCGAGCGCGCCCGCGCCCATCGTGCGTCCGACTATGATCGTGTCGGCGAGAGTGTAGAAAAGCTGAAAGAGGTTGCCCCCGATGATCGGGAGCGTAAAGGCGAAAACCGTCCTCGCCGGCCCGCCCTGCGTCAGATCCTTTACCATTCCGTATGCTCCTTTGCCTGTTCCGCGCGCGCCGCGCATCATGCAAAACCGCGCGCGGCCGCGTCCGCGTTTCGCCGGGCCCCGTTTGTACGGGTTGGGCGCGAAACGCCCGCAGATGGCATATTGTAGTACTGTGCGCCGAAAATTCAAGATGTTTTCGTAAATTCATCGTAAAGGCGGCGAATCGCGGAAAAGCGCGCACGCCGGCCGCGCTTTCGGTAAACCGCGGGAAATTCCGCGGCGCTGCGACGCCCGCGCGAAATTGGGGAAACTCCGTCAAACCGCCGCCACGGCGCGGACGCGCGGCGAGACGGCACAAATCCGCGAAAGCGCCCCCGCGCCGTGCCGCTTCCCGCGGAGCGCCGCCTTGTCCGTGCATCTGCCCCGCTTCGGCAAATCCCGCGCGCTTGACTTACAGCGCCCTCTAACGGCTATGCTCGGCGGAAAGGGCGCACCGCCGTCAGCCGCGTCCGCATTCATTATGAAGGGAGCTGTCGTTATGAAAAAGTTGTTCGTATGCGCCGCGGCGTTTCTTTGCGCCGCGCTCGCCGCCGCCGGAGCCGAGGCCGCAGTCCCGAAGGTCTACTTCACGAAGGAGATAAGTCCCGAGGGAATAATGAAGGTCTACAACGCGCTCGAGAAGAAGGCCGAAGGGAAGAACGTCGCCGTCAAGATAAGCACGGGTGAGCCGCCAGCGAGCCATCCGCTTGACGCGAAGCTCATTAAAGAGCTCGTGCAGCACGTGAAGGGTTCCATCGTCGAATGCAACACCGCCTACGGCGGCGCGCGCGGCGACACCTTCGAGCACATGCGCGTCGCGCTGGAGCGCGGCTACACGAGCATCGCCTACGTGGACATCCTCGACGCAGACGGCTCTATGGCGCTGCCCGTGAAGAACGGGAAGCATCTGAAAGAAGACCTCGTCGGCTCGCGCTTCAAGAACTACGACTATTACGTCGTACTCTCGCACTTCAAGGGCCACGCGATGGCGGGCTTCGGCGGCGCGATAAAGAACATCTCGATAGGGCTCGGTTCGCGCCGGGGCAAGGCGCTGATACACAGCGGCGGCAGAAGCACTAGCAACGTATGGTGCGGCGAGCAGGACGCATTCCTCGAGTCGATGGCCGAAGCCGGTAAAGCCGTCACGGACGCGCTCGGCGGCAAGATACTCTACGTCAGCGTGCTGAACAACATCTCCGTGGACTGCGACTGCAACCCGTCGCCGGCGAAGCCTGAGATCCACGACATCGGCGTGCTGGCCTCGACCGACCCCGTGGCGATAGACCAGGCGTCGATAGACCTCGCCTTCGCGGCCGAGGGCAGCAGGCCGCTCGTCGAGCGCGTCGAGTCGCGCAGCGGCCTCCACACGCTCGAATACGCGGAGCAGATAGGGCTCGGCAGCAGGAAGTACGAGCTCGTGAAGCTGGACTGAGGGTGTGCGCAGCGCCGCAAATCACGCGGGATTTTCCAAAATGAACGCCGCGCCGTAGATTTTACGGCGCGGCGTTTTTTACGTCGTTCGTGCTGCGTGTGCCGGGACGCGCGGCGGCCTTACTTCCTCAGCAGCATGAGCTCGCCGACGGCGGAGGCGAGCTCGCCCTTCGTCAGTATATCTTCGCCCGTGTATTTCTCCGTCAGCGGGGCGAGCGTCTTCCGCTCGTCCTTGAAGAGCTCGGCGAGCCACGCGCCGAATTCGCCGCGCGTCACTGTGTCGAAGCCCCGGCGCGGCGGGAACTCCATGCGGCCGAAGACGCGGCGCAGCGCGTCGCGTACCTCGAGCCAGTGCATCTCGTCGTCCGCCCCGTAGATGACTTCGGAGGCCGGGTCGAGATAGCCGTAGAGCATCGAGAGTTCGACGCCCTTCCACCACAGCGAATCCTGCGGCACGTCGTCGAAGCGGTAGAGCGAGAGCCTGTCGCGCGCGTCGAGCAGCAGCGACTGCACGTCGAGCGCGCGCACGTCGCGCGGCTGTACGCCTTCGCGCACAGACACCGCGGCGAGCGCGCCGGCGGCCTGCCCCGTGAGCATCGTCACGGGCTGGAGGCGAGTCGAGCCGTTGACTATGCGCGAGACGGAGATGTTCTTCTCAGCGGCGAGCAGGCCGTCGATCTTTTCCGGAATGAGCGCGCCCATCGGTATCTGGAAGAGGCCGCCCTTCCACTCTTTGTCGGGCGGTATGTCCTCGGCGCGCTCGTCGATGTCCCTGTCGAGGAACTCCTTGTCGCGCAGTCCGTGTATGTCGGTCGGATATTCGCCGAGCGCCACCGCGTTGGACTTGGTCTCGAGCGTGCGCCCGAGCTTCATGTCGCGTATCACGTCCTTGACGGTCATCGTCTCGACGCCGGCGATGCGGCGGCTTTCTCGTATGTATGGGAACGGCGGAAAGTGCTTGAGTATCGTCTCGAACTCGGGCGGCATCTCTTTCCATTCGCGCCAGCCGTTGCCGAACCATCCGCCGTAGCCCTGGCGGTCGTCAACCGACCAGTCGGCGAGGCCGAGCTCGTTCTGCATGTAGAAGAGGAAGCAGAGCGTCTTCGCCATAGCCTCGCGGTCCATCTCGCGGCGGTACTCTTTGTCCTCGAGATAGCGCGCCGGCATACCGGCGTGTCCGTCCTGGCGCTCCGGGTAGTCGTTCGCCCAGTTGACGGCGCTGCGCGTGATGAGCGGCCACGTCTCGGGCCGTCCGCCGTCTATAAGCGGGCTGGCTGGGTTGGATATGTCCGGCATTCCTCTGTATGCCTTGAAGACGTTCGGATTGAAGGGCGCTTCGCCGGGCCAGCCGTCGCCGCCTACTGCTATGACCTCGCGGAAGTGCGGCGCGTATTTTTCGTATCCGGGCGGGCGGTGCGTGAACCTGAGCTCCTCAGGCACGCCCTCGGGATAGCGCCTGACTACCGCGACGTATGTGATGTCCTGTATGACTCCGTCGATCTCCGTCGAGGAGTCGCCGTGGCCCGCGCGGTAGCGCGCGCCGGTGAGCGGGATGAAGTCTCCCGCCTCTGTCGCGTCGATAAATATCTTCGCGCGGAGCTCGAGCTTCTCGCCCTCTTTGTCGGCGAGCGCGGCTTTCACGACGCCGTCCTCAAGCTTGGCCTCGGTCACGCGCGTTTTCATAAACAGCGAGATGTTCCCCGTCTCGCGCATCATGTCGAGCAGAGTCATCTGTATCACCCACGGCTCGAATGCGAATGTGTCAGAGCCCCAGTAGCATGTGTTCACGGGCGTCTCGCGCGCCTCGTAGTAGGCGGAGGCGCGGCGCAGGAACTCGCCGTATATCCCGGTGCGCGTCCGGCGCACGTCGTCCATCGTCGATACGCCGCCGCCCGTCATCTGGCCGCCGACCCAGTCGGAT
Organism: Cloacibacillus sp. An23; assembly: GCF_002159945.1. Taxonomy (NCBI): domain Bacteria; kingdom Thermotogati; phylum Synergistota; class Synergistia; order Synergistales; family Synergistaceae; genus Cloacibacillus; species Cloacibacillus sp. An23. The sequence goes on from NZ_NFJQ01000003.1 coordinate 250,170, forward strand.
TCCTCCACGAGCGCGACATCCATTCCGAGACGCGCCGCCTGTATCGCCGCGGCGCTGCCGCCGCAGCCCGCGCCTATCACGGCGACGTCGAACTCCATGACCCGCGGCCCTTCCGCGCGCGCCGGTGCGGCGGCGAGAAGGAGAGCGAGAAACACGAACAAAAACTTCTTCATAAAGATTCCCCCAAAGCTTTATGGCCTTGCAAAAACTTTTTGATTATACTATACGGGCCGCCGCTTATACAGGACGAAGATAAATTACGGAAAACGGCGGAGGAGGCGGACGAATTGAGAATCATAGACCTTAGCCGCGCGATAACGCCGGGGATGCAGGTTTTCCCCGGAGACCCCTCGCCCGCGGCGGAACGGACGGAGTGCGGCGGCTTCCGCACGACGAACCTATCGCTCTGCTCGCACACGGGGACGCACATGGACGCGCCGGCGCACCTGGCGTCCGAGAGTTTGACGCTCGACGCGATGCCGCCCGAGAGCTTCTGGGGGCTCGCGCTGCTCGTGGACGTGGGCGGAGCGGCCGGGCGCGAGATAGAAATTTCCGACCTGGCGCCGTTTGAGGAAAAGCTGGCGGAGGCGGACTTCCTTCTGCTGCGCACCGGCTGGGAGGACAAGTTCGGGAGCGCGGCGTACCTCGAGGGCTTTCCCGTGTTTTCCGAGGCCGCCGCGAAATATGCGCTCTCGCTCGGCGTGCGCGGCGTCGGCGTGGACGCGATATCCGCCGACCGCGTCGAGAGCGCGGATTGCCCGATACACAAGACGCTGCTGCGCGCCGGGGCCGTCATAATAGAAAACCTGCGCGGTCTGATGGAGCTGCCCGAGGGCGAGACCTTCGTCCTCGCCGCGCTCCCGCTGCCGCTCGCCGAAGCCGACGGCGCGCCTGCGCGCGTCATGGCGGTTCTTGAAAATTGACGGCGCTGACTGTAATATAAATCGGGACGCAAACTTCACGGAGGTGCGAAAAGAATGACCGGACGGAAAAAACGCAGGGGCTTCACCCTCATCGAAATAATGGTCGTCGTCGTCATCATCGGGCTGCTTTCGGCGCTCGTCGGCCCGAGGCTCATGGGGCAGAGCGACGAGGCGAAGCGCAAGACGACGCAGACTCAGATAGCGCAGCTCGAGCAGGTGCTGGGCCTTTACTACCTAGACAACGGCTTCTACCCGACCACGGCGCAGGGGCTCGACGCGCTGGTCAAAAAGCCGTCCATGCCGCCAGAGCCGCTCAACTACGCGGACGGCGGCTATATGAAGAAGACGCCGAAGGACGCTTGGGGGAGGGACTTCATCTACGTCTGCCCCGGAGAGCACGGGGACTTCGACATAATCTCCTACGGAGCCGACGGGCAGGAGAACGGCGAAGGGGCCGCGGCGGACATCAACAACTGGGAATAATCGCGAACGACGCACGAAAAGCGCGGGGGCTTCCGATGGACGGAGGCCCCCGCGTTTTTCGTCGGGCGCAGCTCAGGCCGTTTCGTATCCGTTCTCTGCAAGCACGGCGACGGCCTTCGCGATGTTTTCTTTTTTCGTGAATATATAATCGGTGTTATAGGTCGATACGGCGAATATTCCTATCCCGTTTTCCGCCATGAGCGAGGATATGCGCGCGAGTATCCCGACGAGCGAAAAGTCGAGGACGCCCTCTATCCTGAAAGCGGCCCAGCCGTCGTCGCGCGCCTCAGCGCCGCGCGGCGCGCGGGCCGTTTCGCAGACCAGAGATGATTCTTCGTCCGTCTTCGCGGCGAAGCAGAAGGCGGAGCTTAAGTCTATCTGCTCCGGGCCGCTCACCCTGCATATCGAAAATTCACCGTCAATCCTCTTGATCTTCATCTGTTTTTCCTTTCCGCCGCCGCTGTTCCTTTGAGCCGCGCGCCGGAGAGCCGAGGGCGCGGACGACCTCGTCTTCCAGCCCCTCGGTGTCGCCGGAGCAGAACATCTCGAGTATCCTGCCGAGGCTCTCGACGGCCTCGTCGCGGTAAGGGCCGCCCTCCGCGTCAGCGCGCGGGCGGCAGAGCTCGGCTATCGTCAGCCCCGCTTCTACTATGAAGACGTTGCCGGTGGCCTCGAGCATAGCGCGGTGGAATTCCATGTCGTAGCCGGCGGCCTCAGACGGCGACTCGCGCCGCGTCCTGCTGAGGCCGTCGAAGGCCTCTCTAGCGCGCGTCCTGTGCTCGTCGGTCGCCCTCGCCGCGGCGAGGCGTATGTAGGCGAGGTCGAAGAACAGACGGAATTCGCAGAGTTCCTCGTCGTCGCCGCCTGCGCGCGCTAGTCCCGGCAGCAGCCTGTTCAGCAGGCTCGGCCCCGACGCGCGGCGCAGATAGGTGCCGCGCCCCTGCGAAGTCTCGACGACGCCGAGAATCTGAAGCATCTTCACCGCCTCGCGTATGCTAGACTTGCCGACCCCGTAGCGCTCCGCGAGCTCGCGCTCGGACGGAAGCGCCTCTCCTGGGCGGAATTCGCCGCTCCTGATGGAATCCTGTATGCTTTCGAGTACGAGCTGCGAAAGAGTGCCTTCTCTTTTCAGCGTCATCGCCGTCCCTCCACTGCCGCGTTTCGCGCGCCGCCGTTTGTTTGATGCCATGTAACGTTATTATGATAGCACATATAACGGCGGCTAAAATGGAACGCAGGCTGAGGAGGGGACGCCCTGCGTCATGCGGCTTTCGCCTGCTTTGCGCGCAGCGCCGCGAGCCGTTTTGCCCGCGTACTACAGCGAGGCTCCGTAGAAGACGAGCGCCGGGCCGAGTATGGCGAGCGCTCCCGGCATGACGTAGGAAGATATTTTCCCCATGACCCTCTCAGCGCACGCGACTGCGGCTGTCCCGCGCAGCCTGTTGTATCCCGCGTAGAGCAGCAGCAGCGGCAGCACGTAGACGAAATTGTAGACGCAGAAGAGGAACAGCACGGCGGACTGCGGTATGTTCGCCCCAGCCGTCATCGCAATGAAACTAAAGTACGGAAGCGCGCTGGTCAGCTCTACGCCGCAGAAGGCCGAGCCCATGATGAAGAGCGCAAGCGGGGAGAGAACAGCCGGAGGCTTCGCCGTCCCCCCGTCCGCCGCGGGGCGGTATCTCTCACGCGCCGCAAGACCTGTCCCGAGTGCGAGCGACGCGAGCCCGGCCGTGAGCAGCGCCGCGCGGAGATACGACGGATACGACGCGGCGGCTGCGGAGAAGAGGCGCGACGCCCACGCCGCGAGGCCGTAATATACGGCGAGCCCCATGCCGAAGTTTGTCAGCCCGATGCCGGCGATGAAGAACAGGACGCTGCGCTTTTGCCTGACCATCGCCATGAGCAGCATCTGCTGCGCTATCGCCGATGGATTGAGACAGTCGAAGAAGCTCGCGGTCAGAGCCGCGCATATCAGCCATAACATAAATATCCCCTCCTAAAAAATAAGCGCCAAACTCATACCACTAAGACCTACGGCATGATTTTGACGCTTTTATCCGTCCGGCGACGGATGTATCTTTATTCAGCTCAGGGATTTTTATCACGCGGGCGCGGAAATGTCAAGCCGCCTTCGCCAGCTCCGCACGCAGCGCCGCGAGGGCGCGGGCTATGTCGCCGCGGATGAAGAGAAAACGCTCCGGCGCGGAATCGGGCGTGAAAACGTCCGACAGGTTGACGGAGACGCAGACGGCGCGCGGGTTCGCCTTCGTCATGCGCAGGAACGGATATTTTATTATCCCCGGCGTGTTGCCGCCGACGCCGAGCTCGAGGAATAGCAGCCGCGCGCCATCGTGTGCGCGCAGGAACTCCGCGTAGCGCGCCGCCGCGGCGCGCCAGCCCTCGTCCTCGACGAACGTCATGTCCGTGCGCAGGTTCATCGACATAGGCGCGCCGCAGCGCGGACAGTGCGGAATAAGCTCCTTCGGCACGCGCATGTTTTTCTGCTCCGCGGCCATGCGGCGCACGGCCGCCTCGTTGTCGTATGTCGCGTCATGGCACGGGCGCGAGCACTGCCAGAGGCCGTAGTCGCCCTGGGTGTAGAAGAGCCGCTTTTTGTCGAAGCCCGCCTTCTGGAACTGGTGGTCTACGTTCGTCGTTATGACGAAGTAGTCGCGCCCGCGCATCAGCGCGAGCAGGTCGAGGTAGGGCGCGCCGGCCGGCGCGGCGTAACGGTTGATATATATGCAGCGGCTCCAGAAGGCCCAGTGCTCCGCCGTGCTTTCGAAGCGGTGGAAGCCGGCGCTGTACATGTCCGTGAAGCCGTATTTTTCTATGAAGTCGGCGAAATTTTCCGTGAAGCGCGGCCCCGAGTAGTCGAAGCCCGCGGCCGCGGAAAGCCCCGCGCCCGCGCCCACGACGACGGCCTCCGCGGCGTCGAGCGCTTCCGCGAGCCGCCCGAGCTTATCGCAGCAGTCTTTTGTAAATGTCGTAGTCGATTTCTTTGAAAACATTGAAAATCACCTTCATCGCGGAATTGCGCTCCGCGAGAAATTTTTTGACCTCGGCGACGGCGATGCGCGCCGCCTCTTCGTTCGGGTAACCGTACTCGCCGGTCGATATGCAGCAGAAGGCTATGCTCCCTACGCCGCGTTCCGAGGCGAGCGCGAGGCATGAGCGGTAGCAGGAGGCGAGCAGCGCGCGGCTCTCTTCGCCGGGCTCGCCGCGCACTATCGGGCCGACTGTGTGTATTACGTAACGGGCCGGAAGGTTCCAGCCGCGCGTTATCTTCGCGCGCCCGGGCGGCTCGTCGCGGCCCTGCGCGCGCATCAGCTCCGCGCATTCGAGACGAAGCTGAACGCCGGCCGCGGAGTGTATCGCGTTGTCTATGCAGCCGTGGCACGGGACGAAGCAGCCGAGCACCGCGCCGTTCGCCGCGTTGACTATCGCCTCTGCGCGCAGCCGCGTTATGTCCCCGCGCCATAGATAAAGGCCGCAGGGCTCGGGCTGGAGAGCGCGCCAGTCCACGACGCCGCGCCTCTCGCGCTCTTCCGCAAGGAACTCGTCCTGCACGCGCAGAAATTCATCGGATACCGGCTCGGGCGGGCGCACGTTCATCAGCGAGCGCAGGAGCCGCCGCCCCTCGCCGCCGCGCGGGATTTCCGAAAGCTCCGCGCCGCGCTCCGCCGCGAGATATTTTATGAGATAAGCAAGACGCGCCTCCTGTTCCATGACTTCACGACCTTTTCAAAAATCATGGGCCGCGCCTTCACGCAGCCCGCCTTTCGCCTGTTTTACTCCGCGTAGACAGAGATGCGCTCGTTCTCGTATTTGCCGCTCTCTATGACGTCGAGCATCGCCGCAGCGTAGTCGGCGTAGCTGATGAAGCTCTCGCCCTTCGCGTTCGTCGTGAACTCTTCGCCCGCGAACTTATATTTTCCCGTGCGTTCGCCCTCGGCGCGGAAATCGGCCGCGGGGCTGAGATAGGTCCACTTCACGTCGCGGCGCGCGCGCAGCGCGTCGAGAGCCGCGCCCATGTTCGAGGCGAGCGGCTTGAAAACGTCGGGGAAGTCCGGCGCGTCCATCACGCGCGTCTTGTGCTCCGCGTCGGTGTAGAGGCTTCCCGCTCCGCCGACGATGTAGAGGCGCGAGGGCGAGCCGCTCATCGCGCCGCAGATGCGGGCGAGCGAGGTCACGTGCTGCGGCAGAGTCTCGGGCGTCCACGCCCCGAAGGCGTCTGCCACCGCGTCGAAGCCTTTGAGGTCGCCCGCAGTGATGTCGAAAACATCCCTGATGACCGCCTTCGGCGCGGCGCTCCTGTTTTCGCCGCGCACTATCGCCGTGACGTCGTGGCCGCGCTTCACGGCTTCTTCCGCGATAAGTTTTCCAGCTTTTCCGTTCGCGCATATAACAGCTATCTTCATATCAGATTCCTCCGTATTTTCTTGATTTTGCCGAAGTCCCTTGCGTTCCCCCCGACGCCGTTATAATATGGCTGTAGCGAAAAATTTTAAAGTAAGCACTTTATTGTGACATAGTTACCGAATAGAAACTATTGTGAAGGAGACGGAGAAAATTGAATAAAGAGCTTCCGGCCTGCCCGGTAGAAACGACTCTCACACTCATAAGCGACCGCTGGAAAGTGCTGATAATCCGCGACCTTCTTAGCGGCACGAAACGCTTCGGCGAGCTGCGCAGATCGGTCGGGAAGGTCTCGCAGAAGGTGCTGACGGCGAACCTGCGCTCGATGGAGGAAAGCGGCCTGCTCACGCGCAAGGTCTACCCGGAAGTCCCGCCGCGCGTCGAATATACGCTCACGGAAGCCGGCATGAGCCTGAAGCCCGTGATCGACGCTATGTGGTCGTGGGGCGAGGATTACAAGAAGAAACTCGCTAATGGAGAGACGGCGTGAATTTCGGGCGGACGGCAAGCGCGAGAGACGGGCGGCGCGGCGTGCGGCGCTCATAAAAAAGCGGCGGGGTCTCGCCCCGCCGTCTTCGTTTTATTTCCCTATCGCGTATATCAGGTCGGCTTCCGCGGTCTTTATGTCGTAGAGCGCGGTCGCGGTCTCCGTCAGCGCGTTGACGAGCGCGAGACGCGAGTCGGATTCTTCCAGCGACGTGCCGACGTTTTCCTCGTAGCGGCGCACCGCTATGCGGTAGTCCTCGCGCGCCTGTTCGGTCTGGCGCGAGGCGACTTCGAAGCGGCTCAGCGCCGAGGCCATGTTCTGCTCGGCCTGCACTACCTCCATGCGTATCGAGTTTTTCATGTCGTCGAGCTGGAAGAGCAGCTCTTTCGCCTTGGCGCGCGCCTCGCGCGTCTTCGCGCGCGCTTCGCCGCTGTCGTAGAGGTTCCAGTAGAGCCCTATCGCCGCCACCGGCTCGCCGTTGTCGGTCGGGAAGAAGTTGTCTTCCGCAGTTACGTAGGCGACGGTGCCGAGTATCTGCGGCAGCAGTTTGCCCTGCTCGGCGCGCGCCAGCTTCTCGGCCTGCTTGCTGAGCAGCGCGTAGGCCTTGAGCTCCGCGCGCGCGCCGAAGGCGGCTTCGACGTTGTCGCCCTCCGGCATACGGCTGACGAAAGGTTCAAGCTCTTTGACCCCGGCCGGGTCGTCGAGCAGCTGTTTGGCGAAGGCGTCCGGCTCCGCGAGCTCAACCTCGGCCGGGTCCGCGCCGACGGCCCTGCGGAGCGCGGTCATCGCGTTGGCCTCGGCGCTCTTGGCGCGTATCAGGGTAAGTTCCGACTCGGAGACGGAGACTTTCGCGCGCAGCACGTCGCTTTTAGCGACCACGCCGGCGGCGAAGAGCTTCTCGGCGCGGCCCAGATGTTCCTCGGCCAGCCGCAGCGCCTCTTCGGCGACGCGGCGCTGAGCCTGCGCGTCTCTGAACGAATAGTAGGCGCGGCGCGTGGCGTTCTCGACGGACTGTTCCGTCCGCAGCTCCTGGGCCTCGGTAGCGCCGAGCGCGAGCCGTTCGGCCTCTTTCTGGGCCGTTAGCGACCCGCCCGCGTATATGACCTGCGACAGTCCTATCGCGGCGGCGTAGGTGTGCGAGCCGACGGCGTTGATCGACCCTATCCCGGGAATGCCGGTGTCCATTACTACGCCGTCCTTCTGCCACATCGCGCCGAGTCCTCCGAAGAGGTCGGGCCCCATCTGCGCGGCTGCCGCGTCGAGGCTGGCCTTGGCTGCTTCGGTGCGCTGCTTCGCCGCGGCTATCTGCGGATTTTCGGCGCGCGCGGCTATCAGCAGCTTTGCGAGCGCCGCGTCCTCGACGAATTCTATTTTCTCCTCGACGACGGCCGCCTCTCCCATCGCTTCCTGAGCAGCGCAGGGCGCGCAGGCGAACATGGCGGCGGCGAGCATCGCGGGCAAAATCTTCCATTTCTGCATTTCCATCCGTCCTTTCCGTCGCTTACGGCACGAAGCGGCGCTTGAACATCATCACGGCGCTGGTGAACATCACCGCGATGTACACGGCGAGCGCGAGCGTGTCCTGCCACACGTAGGCCATGCCGCCGCCCTTGAGTATTATCTGGCGCGATATATTTATGTAATATGTGATGGGGAAGCAGCGCCCGAGGTACTGGAAGCCCTCCGGCATCGATTCGAGCGGGAAGACGAAGCCCGAGAGCAGGACGCTCGGCAGTATGATGAAGACGGACATCTGAAGAGCCTGAGTCTGGTTCTGCGCGAAGCAGGAGATCATTATGCCGAGCGAGAGGCTCGCGACGACGTAGAAGAATGTCAGCAGGTAGAAGAGCGTCATGCTCCCGAGGAAGGGCATATTGAAGACGAATATGCCGACGACTATCGAGATGAACACCTGCACGTAGCCGACGACGATGTATGGGATTATCTTCGCCGTCAGCAGCTCCCATATCTTCATCGGCGTCACGAGAAGCTGTTCGAGAGTCCCCTGCTCGCTCTCGCGCACTATCGCCATAGACATCATGGAAATCAGCGTCAGAGTCAGCAGAAGCCCCATGATGCCCGGCACGAGGTACCACGAGGTCACGAAGTCCGGGTTGTACCAGAGCCTTATCCTCATGTCCACCGCCTGCCCCGGTACTCTTATTCCGAGGCGCGAGAATTTCTCGGCGAGTATCTCCTGCGACTTGAGCATCCCTATCGTCTGCGCAGCCGCGAGCCCCGACGACGCGCTCAAGTTGTCCGTCGCGTCTATTATCACCTGCACGGAGGTCTGCCGTCCGCCCTTTATGTCGCTCGCGTAGTCGGGCGGGAATACTATTCCGACCTTCGCGAAGCCCGATTCGACGCTTTCGTTGACCTCCTTCATGCTCGACACGTAGCGCTTCACGTCGAAGTAGTTGCTCGCCGTGAGGCTGTTTATCATCTCGCGGCTCTCCTGCGTCCGCGACTGGTCGAAGATGACCGTGTTCAGGTGCTTGATGTCGGTGTTTATCGCGAAGCCGAATATCAGAAGCTGCGCGAGCGGCATGAACACGATTATCGCGAGCGTTATCTTGTCGCGCATGACCTGTATGAATTCCTTGACTATCAGCGCGCGCATTCTGTCCCAGTTCATTCAGCCACGTCTCCTTTCGCCGCGCCGCCGGCCGTCGCGCTGCCGACGCCCGATATGTGTCCCTCGCCGAGGTCGTCGTGGGCGTGCGACTTGACCAGATATACGAAAACGTCCTCCATCGACTGCTGTATGCGCCTGACGCGGCAGCCCTCGAAAAGCCCCTCCTCCGTCAGTTCGCGTCCATCGGCGGCTAAGATGTGCAGCTTGTCGCCGAAGAAGTAGGAGTCTATGAAATCGCCGCCGTTTTCCGCCTGCACCTTAGCGAGCAGCTCCATAGGCTCGGCGCACGAGACCTCGTAGAGCTTGCCGGGCAGCCTCTTTTTCAGATTGTCGGGCGAGTCGTCGGCGATGAGCCGCCCGAAGTATATGAAGGCGACCTTGTCGCAGTGCTCCGCCTCGTCCATGAAGTGCGTCGTCACCATCACCGTCGTCCCCTGCGAGGCGAGGTCGTAGATAATGTCCCAGAAGAGCAGCCGCGCCTTCGGGTCGACGCCGCTCGTCGCCTCGTCGAGGAAGAGTATCTTCGGCCTGTGCAGTATCGCGCAGCCGAGCGCGAGGCGCTGCCGCCAGCCGCCCGAGAGCGAGCGCGTAGGCTCGTCCTCGCGTCCAGTCAGCCCCGCGAGCTCGAGCATCTCGTCTATGCGCTTTTTCTTCTCCGCGCCGCGCAGCCCGTAGAGGCCGGAGTAGAGGTTGAGATTTTCGATTACCGTGAGCTCGGGATAGAGCGAGAACTTCTGCGACATGTAGCCGACTTTTTCCTTCAGTTTCTGCCCGTTCGAGGCGAGGTCCATCCCGAGGACGAGTCCGCGCCCCGAGGTCGGCGCGAGCAGGCCGCAGAGCATCCGTATCGTTGTGGACTTCCCGGAGCCGTTCGGCCCGAGGAAGCCGTAGACCTGCCCTTCTTCTATAGATATGTTGATGTCGTCGACGGCGGTGAAGGAGCCGAATTTTTTCGTAAGATGCTCAGTCTGCACTACTACGGGCGGCATCGCTCTCACTCCTTCCCGCGAAGGCCACGAAGAGGTCCTCGAGCCCCGGCTCCATTTCGCGCATCTCCGGTGCGGACTCGCCGTGCTCGCGGAAGGCCTCCTCTATTGAAGCGCGCGCCCCTTCCGCGTCGTCCGTGACGATATGGTAATTCGTGCCGAACATGTTCGCGTCCGTTATATTGGCGCGCCCCGCGAGCCATTCGCCCGTTTCGCGCCGTCCCGACGCGAGGCTCAGTATCTTATACGGATAGCGCGAGAGCAGCTCGCCCGTCGTCCCGACGTCGAGGATGCGCCCGCCGCTTAAAAACAGCTTCCGCGTGCATAGCTCCGCCTCGTCCATATACGGCGTGCTGACGACTATCGTCAGCCCCTCGTGGTTGAACTGGTAGAGCAGCGCCCAGAACTCGCGCCGCGCTACCGGGTCTACGCCTGTCGTCGGCTCGTCGAGAAGTAGTATGTCCGGCGTGTTCAGCAGCCCTATAGCGAGCGCGAGCTTCTGCTTCATGCCGCCCGAGAGGTTGCCCGCGAACCTGTCGCGGAAGCCCCACAGCCCGACGCGCGACAGTATGAACTCCGCGCGCTCGTCCACGGCTTTTTCCGGTTTTCCGTAGAGCGACCCGAAAAGATTTATATTTTCCATGACGCTCATGTCCATGTAGAGGCTGAAAATCTGCGGCACGTACCCCGCGCGCAGGCGCGCCTCGCGCCTGTTCGGAGAACCCAGCAGCCGGCATTCGCCAGCGTCTGGATTGATGATGCCGAGAGCTATGCGCATCATCGTCGTCTTCCCCGCGCCGTCCGGGCCGATGAAGCCGAATATCTCCCCGCGCTTTATATCGAGCTCGACGCCGTCCAGAGCCCTCACGGCGCCGAAGTTCTTAGTCACGCCGTGATAGCTGAGGGCGCTCGCCGGTTCCGTCATAGTATCGTTACGTCCGCCGGCATTCCGGGCTTTATGACGCCCCCCGTGTCTTTTATGGAAACCTTGATCCAGAAGACCATGTTGGCGCGCTCGCTCTGCGTCAGCGACATGCGCGGGTTGTACTCGGCCTGCTGGTTTATCTCCGTTATTGTCGCCTCGAAGGCGCGGTCGGGGTACGGGTCTACGAAGACGCTGCATTTGCCGCCGAGCTTGACGAGCGAGAGCTGCGTAGACGGAATGTAGAGCTTCACCCAGCAGTCGGTGAGGTCACCGAGAGTAGCGACGGCGGCTCCGGCGTTTATCACGTCGCCTATTTCGTAATTTTTCGTGAGCACGACGCCGGAGACGGGCGAATAAAGCTCTTTGTAGCCGACCAGAGTCTGCGCCTTCTTATAGGCGGCCTCGGCGTTAGCCAGATTGGCCTCCGCAGCCGCTATCTCCTCTTTGCGCGGCCCGTTCTCGAGCAGCCTCAGCTGTTCCTCCGCGGCGCGCATCGTGTCCAGCGCGGACTTTGAGTTCTCGACTGCAAGCTCCGCCTCGCGCTCGGCCACTACGCCGTCCGCAGCGAGCGCAGTGAAGCGCTCCTCGTCGCGTTTGGCCTGCTCGTACTGAGCGCGGTACGCGCCGACCTGGGCCCTCGCGCGCGCTATGTCCTCTTTGCGGTAGCCGTTGTTAAGCTCGTCGAGCTTCGCGCGCGCCGCGTTCAGCGAAGCCTCCGCCATCTTGACGTCGTCGTCGGCCCCGTCCATAGACAGCCGCGCGATGAACTGCCCTTTCTCGACGTGGTCGGACTCATCTATCGCGAGCTCGAGAATGCGCCCTCCGGCGAGCGGCGCGAGCTGCACCTGCGTGACCTCGACCGTCCCCGAAGCGCGGACATGGCTGTCGTCCGGGCGTTCCTTGAAATAAACCGCGACCGTAGCGCTGGCCACCAGCAGTACGATTACTACGGCGGCGATCTTGCCTGACATAGATTTTGGCAAACCCACCGTTTACGCCTCCTTAAAAAAATTTACGTTTTGCCGCATCGTCCGCCCGTGCGCATTATTCTCAAAGCGTTACAATTAGAACGAACGTTCGATAATTATACTCCGCCGGACGAGGCTGTCAACAGCGCGCAAAACGGGTTATTGTGTTATATTAACTGAAGAAGGGAAGTGCGCATTTAAATTGCGGAAGACTGAAAAGGACACCCCGAAAAAGATATTGGAGGCGGCGCTCCATCTTGTCGCGCGCGACGGATATGCGAACGTCTCCATGCGCGACATCGCGCGCGAGGCCGGAGTATCGATAAGTCAGATCTCATACTACTACAACAACAAAGAGGGGCTTGTTTCTGCGCTCGTGAAAGAGCTTAAGGAAACCGTAATAAACGAATTCTGCGCCGGTCTCGAGCGCGTCACGGACGCCGGGGGCTTCGCAGACTACCTCTGCGCGTACGCGAAAGAGAGCGTTTCGCATAACGCCGAGCTTCACAGGCTGCGTATAGAACTCTCTAACCTCGCCATGAACTCCGGGGCGTTCCGCGCGGAGATAAGAGCGGTGGACCGCGAGCTGACGGAAATCCTCGCCTCGCGCCTCGAAGCATGCGAGCCTCCTCTTGCGATAGCCTCGCCGTCGCCCCGCCGCGCCGCCGACTTCATAATCGCGGTCATCTTCGGCGTCGCGGCGCAGTACCTCGTGCGCGGCGGGGAAGAAAAAACGCTCGAGGCGCTTGACGTGCTGCGCGAGACGCTGCGCCGACGCGTGGAATAAAATTTACGCCGGCGCAGCCTGGCATAGCCGCGGCGCCAGAGAAGCTTGCATAAAAAGCCGAGGAACGGGAAGCGTGCCTCCCCGTTCCTCGGCTTTTTTGTTCTTATCTGTCCGCGCGCGGCGTTTATCAGAACATCTTCTTCCGCCACAGCAGCCACGTCGCGCAGAGCGTCAGCGTCGCGGCGATGCATCCGACTATCGCGAAGCCGGCGGGATTGGCGCTCCACGGCACAGGGACGTTCATGCCCCAGAAGCTCGAGACCATCGTCGGTATGGCCATGACTATCGTTATCGAGGCGAGCACCTTCATGACGATGTTCAGGTTGTTCGAGATGACGGATGCGAAGGCGTCCATCATCCCGGCGAGGACGTCCGTCTGTATCTGCGCCATCTCTATCGCCTGGTCGTACTCGATGCGCACGTCGTCGAGAAGGTCCTCGTCCTCCTCGCGAAACTTGATGAGATGAGCGACCTGCGAGCTCGAGCAGAGGCGCAGCAACCGTTCTACGACGACCTTGTTCGAGCGCAGCGACATGGAGTAGTAGGTGAGCCCTTTCTGGAGGTCGAGGAGCTGAAAGAGCTCCGCGTTCTTCATCGACTGGCGAAGGTCCTGCTCTATCTGGTCGGACCTGCGCGTCATCTGGCGCAGGTCTTTAAGGAAGAGCATCGCGGAGCGGTAGAGTATCTGAAAAAGGAAGCGCGTCCTCTTCCACGTGTTGAAGTAGCGGAAGCGCGACTCGGAAAAATTCTGTATTACGTCGTTGTGTTCCTGGCAGACTGTGACGAAATAGTCCGGCGTTATGATGATGCCGAGCGGCAGCGTGTCGTACTCGGAGACGTTGCTGTCGTGGTTCACTGGGACGTTGATAAGGACGAGGATGTGGTTGTCTTCGATTTCGATACGCGAGGATTCCTCGGGGTCGAGCGCCGAACGGACGAAGTCCTGCGGCGCGCCGGTGATGTCCTCGACCTCGTTAAGCTCTTCCGCGCTCGGACGGATGAGCGAGATCCACGCGCCGGACTCGACGGTTGCCGGCGTCAGCTCGACGAGCTGAGTTTCTGTCGTCTTGATTATTTTGAGCATATGATTCCCTCCATACCCGGCTCACCCCGGGCATGGAACGGCCCGGGACATGCTAGCTGCGAATTGAAAAACGTGATTGTCCCACAGGTTCAGGACTTGGGCCGCTTGCGTCCATACGAAAAATTTCCCCTTTGTAGATTTTGGGCCGGTAAACCGGCACGATAAAAGTTTAGCCGCTGAACGTAACACGGTCAAGACGTTCGGCGGCGCGTCGGACTTTTAGATTTTTCCCGCCCGCGCGGGACGTTGGCCGGGCCGCCCCTACGCCGGGGCCTTCTCCGGCGGAGCGGCAGGCCGGGCCGCTCCCGCCGGTGACCGCGGCAAAATCGCCGAACGGCTGAAACCGCGCAAGTCCGGCGGCCGCGCCGCAAGAAGGCCCCGCAGTTTCAGCGGCGAACCATTTCCCGCGCCCGGCTCTGGAAGGCGCTGGGCATACGCGCCCGCGGCGCTTCGTTTTAAGCTATGCCGTCGAAGCGGATTATCGTCACGTAGTTCTTGCCTTTTTTGCAGAGCGCCGCGTCTATCTGTTCTTTGATTTCTTTTTTATGTCCCATCATCTGGTAGGGTACGGCAAGGTCGAAGACCAGCTTCGACTGCGCAGAGCCCCGCACTATGCGGAAGTCGTGGATTGAGAATGCGGGGTCGAGGCCGCCGATTATGCCGCGGACGACTTTGTACATCTCGTTCTGCTCCGCGTCGTTCTGAACGACCGGGTCGTAGTGGATGACGAAGTGGACGTTCAGCTTTTCCAGCACGTCGCACTCGATGTCGTCGATTATGTCGTGGCAGGCGAGAGGGTCTTCGTCCGCGCTCAGCTCGACGTGCGCCGAGGCGTAGCGGCGTCCGGGGCCGTAGTCGTGTACGAGCAGATCGTGGATGCCGAGTACTTTTTCGTGCGACAGGACCAGCGCGGTGATTTTGTCTATCGTCTCCTCGTCCGCCTGTTGTCCGAGCAGCGGGGAAATCGTATCACGCGCTATGCCGGCTCCGGAATAAAGAATGAAGAGCGCGACTGCGAGGCCGACATAGCCGTCGATGTTCAGGTCGAAGAGGTAGTTCACGAGGCACCCGAGCAGGACGGCTGTGGTCGCTATTACGTCGTTCCTGCTGTCGGCCGCGGTCGCGTAAAGCGTCTGCGAGCCTATCCTCTTACCGAGGGTTCTGTAGAATCCCGCCATCCACAGCTTCACTGCGATCGAGGCGGCCAGTATCGCCATAGTCGCCATCGAGATGCCGATAGGCTCCGGGTGGATGATTTTCTCCGCCGACGACTTTACGAGCTCCGCTCCGATGAGCAGGATCAGCGCCGCCACCGCGAGCCCTGATATGTACTCGTAGCGGGCGTGTCCGTAGGGGTGCTGCTTGTCCGCGGGGAGCTGCGCCATTCGGAAGCCGAGCAGAGTCATGACGGATGAGGCCGCGTCGGACAGGTTGTTCACGCCGTCCGCGATGATGGCCATTGACCCGACGAGCATGCCTACGATTATTTTCCCTATCGTCAGCAGGCAGTTGCAGACGATGCCCGTCATTCCCGCCAGTTTTCCGACGGCCGAGTGGACTGCCGGGTTTTGCGTGTCCTCGTAGTTCTTGATAAAAAGTTTCAAAAGTATCTCCGTCATATTTTTCATCTCCAAACTTTCGTCAGGCGTACGCCGCGGCGCATAAAAAAGCCCGCGAGATCGTTTTATGAACGGTCCCGCGGGCGTTGTTCCGTCTCCCGCTGCCGGGTTGTCGTCCCGGCCCAGCCCCACGGCCTCAGAGGGCCGTCGCCTGCTCCATGTTCTGTTAGCGGGGATTATATTTGAAAGCTTCACGGAATGTCAAGGCGTATGTACGCCTGTTTGCGCCGCTGTGATAAAATACGGGACGGAGACTAACTTTCGGCCCGGAGGCGAAATACAGTGAATATGAAAAAAATAATCGTCGCGTCGCTTACGGCGCTTTTTGCCGCGCTGCTCTTTTCACCGATGACAGAGGCGCGCGCCTACGACGCGGCGAATCCGCCGAAGCCGGGCGAACGCGCCCGCGCCGTGTTCCGCGCCCTCAACGCGCAGCGCGGCCCCGTCTATCTCAAATACAGGACGAAACCGGCGGATGAAAGCGTCACCGTCACCTTCGCCTCGAGCGGCGGCATCGCCTACACCGACGTCGAATTCGAAGGCGGCGGACGGATAAGCACTCTCTACGACGCCAAGACGCAGGACGTGACGATAATAACGCACGAGACGAAAAGTTACGTCGTAGCGAACGACGGGCCCGCGGTCATGCCGTTCGAAGGGACGCTCTCGCGCGTCTCGGGCGAGGAAGGCGGCAAGTTCACCGCCGTATCGGGCAGCGAACGGATAAACGGCGCGCGCTACGACTACGACCGCATTACGTGGGAGGACGGTTCCGTTGAGACGCTCTACTTTCTTCCGATGACCGACACTCTGAAATGGTGGAGCGCGGACGGCGAAATGTCCGAAATACTCGAATACGGCAGCGGCGGCGTAAAGGAAGAATTTTTCAAAATTCCCGCGGGCTACAAGAGAACCAAACTGCCTATGTGACGCCGCGGCGCGGCCTCAGCGCATAGCCGCCGCAGGCTGCACACGTCCGTCTCCGTCCTTCGACATAAGCACCTGGAAAAGCTGTATCGCGCGCGAACGAAAAGCCCCGGCGCACGAGAGCAGATAATATTCCCACATGCGGCGGAACCTCTCGCCGTACCGCTCCGCGAACGCCGGCCACGCCTTCGTGAAATTTTCGTGCCAGCACATCAGCGTCCTGTCGTAGTTCTGCCCGAGGTTGTGGAGGTCCTCCATGACGAAAAGCCCCTCCATCGCCGATGCTGTCTCCGCCGCGGAAGGCAGGCTTCCGTTCGGGAATATATATCTGTTCAGCCATCTGTCGCAGTTGATCGCGGAAGTGTTGCCCGCTATCGTGTGCAGAAGGAAAAGGCCGTCCTTCGCGAGAAGCCTGTGCGCCGTCTCCATATAGATGCGGAAATTCTTAACCCCTACGTGCTCGAACATACCGACGGAAACGATCTTGTCGTATTCGCCGTCAACGTCCCTGTAGTCTCGCTCCATAAATTCCACCGGCAGGCCGCGGCAGTCCTCGCGCGCGAAAGCGAGCTGCTCCTTCGATATATTCACCGCCGTCACGCGGCAGCCGAAGCGCGACGCCATAAACTTCGCAAGCCCGCCCCATCCGCAGCCGATGTCAAGCAGCCTGTCGCCCTCCTTCAGCTCCAGCTTTTTCGCTATAAGCTCCAGCTTCTTCACCTGCGCCTCCGCCAGCTCCGCGGTATCCTTGAAATAAGCGCAGCTGTACTGATGCAGCGGGTCGAGGAACGAAAAGAAAAAATCGTTGCCGATATCGTAATGATCGTGCGCGGCGCGGCGGCTGCGCCTCTTGTTCTGCATATTCAGCAGCTCCATCGGAAGCAGCGTCAGCGCGTAACGGAGGCTGCCCTTTATACCGCTCTCCGCGCCGCACTTTATGACGCGGCATATCAGCTCGTCTATACGCGCGCACTCCCACCACCCGTCCATATAAGATTCGCCGAGCCCTAGATTTTTCTCCCGCATCACGCGCCCGTAGAAGCGTTCGTCGCGTACCTGAGGGTCCCACGGTTCCGGGCCGCCGATCGTGACGCCGGCCGATTTCAGCTTTTCGATGATGATTGAAGGAAACATCCCGTCCACCTCCGTTGCTTCTTCTATTGTGATATAATGCCAAGCGCGTGCGTCCGGTCGCTGGCGGCCGTCCAGCATATAACGCTGCATGACGGATGAATCCGGAAACGCCGCCATAAAAATATAGAAAATCTGAATATATTATAGTACGGCTGCATGAAAAACGTAGATTTATACGGTAAAAATAACAAGAAAACAAAAAGGAAGATGGTTTGAAAATGCTGCGTCACGTTCTGCCCCTGCTCATGCTGATGGTCTCGAACGTCTTCATGACCTACGCGTGGTACGGACATCTCAAATACCTCGCCGCGAAGCCCGTCGCGCTCGCCGTGCTGATAAGCTGGGGCATAGCCTTCCTCGAATACTGCTTTCAGGTTCCCGCGAACCGCATCGGCAGCACCGTCTACTCGCTGCCGCAGCTAAAAATAATACAGGAAGTCATAACGATGACCGTATTCGCCGCCTTCTCGTACTTCGTCATGAAAGAGCGGCTCACCATGAACTACCTTTACGCCGCGCTCTGCATGGTAGGCGCCGTATTCTTTATATTCAGGGGAAATTAACGAAAAGTTTGAAAAGCGAGGCAGCCGCCCGTTTCGAACGGGCGGCTGCCTCGCTTTTGCGCTACTTCGTCAGCTCGTCGAAACTCGTTATGAACACTCCGCGCGGCGAAGAAAGCAGCTTGCGCGCCGCCATCAGCACGCCGCCGGTAAAGACGCCGCTCGAATAGTCGTCTATGTCGATGGTCACGACCTCGTCCTCGCGCGCTAACCTTATCGTGTGCCCGGAAAAAGGCCCCGGGTAAGAAATCCTTTCCGCGAAAACCCGCGTCCCGCCGATATCGGCGCCGAGCGCGCCGTCGTAGGTCTCCCTGCTCTTCACAGCCCCGGCCGCCCGCTCCGACAGGATTCCGGCGAGCATCACGGCGGTGCCGCTCGGCGCGTTGCCCATCTCCGGCGTATGGCGGTCTATTACTGAGGCGTATGGGTAGTACTCGCGCGCCTCGCGAAGAAACCTCGCGACGAGATTGACGCCGAGCGCGTAATTCGGCAGGGCCGCCCAGCGCAGCCCGCGCGACACTGCCTGCGCTCCGAGCCCGGCGAGTTCGTCCGGCTTCAGCCCCGTCGTGCCTACGACCGCGTCAGCGCCTAACCTCAGATAGCACTCGAGATTATCGCGCATAACCGCAGCCGCCGAAAATTCCACGACGATGTCCGGCTTCGAGGCAGTTATCCCCTCCTCGAGCGAAGCCGATGCCTTCACGCCGAGCGGCGCGATCCCCGCGAGCGTCCCCAAATCCTCTCCGGCCTCGCGGCACCATCCCCCGGCGAGCTCGAACCGGCCGCCCTTCGAGATCTCGCGCACGAGCGCCCTGCCGACGTTGCCCGAAGCGCCCGCGATAAAAATCCTCGCCATATCCGTGTATCCTCCTTTTTAAGCGCGGCCTGCGCCGCCAAGTTCGAGCCTCATATCGACATGCGGCACGCCCGCGTCGTCGTAAGGCTCTGAAATTTCGACGAATCCCAAAGATCTATAAAACTCAGTAAGGTAAAGCTGCGCCCCTATCGTCACGACATCCGCACCGAGCTCCTCGCGCGCGAAGCGCAGCGCGCACTCCATCATAACGCGGGCGAACCCGCGTCTGCGGAACGCGCGCCCCACCGCCACGCGCCCCATAGCGAAAGTATCATAAGCCGTGCCCGGCGGCAGCACGCGCATAGACGCGGCCAAAACGCCGCCGTCATAGGCGAAAACCTGCCACGCGGAGAGATCCGCGCCGTCCACGTCGTTATAAGGCGACTTCTGCTCCGCGACGAAAATCTCGCTGCGCATCCTCAAAATATCGTACAGCTCCCGCGCCGTGAGCTTCGGGAAAGTCTTTATCATCCAGTCCATAAAAAACTGCTCCTTCCGTTGTTCACAGTCTGTCTCCCGTCACGCGCGAGGCGATGAAGCGCGCTGCCTCCTCCGGCGACACGCCGCATGTGTCCACCTCAGTGCCGAACGCGTCGAACTCGCGCCGGCGCTCTATACATCGCGCGACGACGCCGGAGTCGCGCAGCCCGGCCTCAACGCCGCACGTCAGCCTGCGCGCGAGCTCATCCTCCGAAGCCGTCAGCGTAAAAAGGGAAAAATCAACGCCTCTCATATCGAGCCGCGAAAGCACATCGTCCACTATTTCACGCCTGTGCATCACCCAGCAGAAAATCACGTTGTCCCGCCCTTCGAAGGCGAGATAGCCGTTCAGCATAAAGGCGATGTTGCGAAGGACGAGCGCGCGCGCCGCGCCGTCCGGCGCGAAAGGCGACATATCCCAGCACCAATCGCCGTCGAGAAAAAACGACGGCGCGAGCAGCCTCTTCAGTTCGCGCGATACGGAACTCTTGCCGGCTCCCATCACGCCGTTGATAAAAATAAGCCTCTTCGTCCGGCACGCCTCCGTTTCTGAAAATAATCATAACACCGCGCAGAGCGGCGCAGAATAGTAATTTAATGAAAAATAAAAATTTTTTATCCCGACACAGCGCGGAAAAACGGCAAAAACAGGCTCGCACCATGCCGTGCGTCCTATAAAAAATCGCTTGACGTTTTCTTGAGCGCGTAATATACTCCTTCACGTTGCGCCGCCGGGGGCGAGGTTCTGAAGAAACCGAGCGGGTTCCGGAGGAAAGCGGCGAGGCACCATGACAGGGGAATAATGAGGAGAAGGCGAAGCGGTTTGTAAGCGAAGCGTAAGCGGGCGTGCAAACCGTGGAGAGGAAGAAGACGTGCAGCGAAGAGCGAGGAGCCTGTTCATTTTCTGGAAGAGATGAAGAGAGCGAAGCGTCAGGAATCAAGCGGAGAGTTTGATCCTGGCTCAGGACGAACGCTGGCGGCGTGCCTAACACATGCAAGTCGAACGGGGTTGTTTTAGAAGCTTGCTTTTGGGACGACCAAGTGGCGGA